>NZ_JBHEUZ010000006.1:0-254025 GCF_041925275.1 Parapedobacter sp. 2B3
ATCAAAGAACGATTATAATATATTTATATACAATGTATTACAACAAATTTTAAAAACTTAACGCATCACTAGTAATTCAGAATTTAAAATCATGGCAGTAGAACTGTCGTATGCAAAAGGGACAGCTGCATTAGCAGCGAAAGAACTAGGTATAAATGACTATGCTAGGTAAGTGGCGAAGGGACTCCAGACAACTCAGGTATTAGCGGTATAGATGGAGGAATCCTGCTCCCGGACATTCAGGACAAACCGATAGACAAACAGCAAAGGAGGTAAGAAGAAACAAATATCCACAAGTAGACCAGACCTGCATAACCCAACGAGCAAGGGTAAACTTTGCCCTAATCCCGCATCAATAATCCACCAACTCAACCGAAACCTAATTTCGGAATCGCTGCCAATTATCGCTCGGCTGTTTATTAGCATCAGATTTCGTACATTTGCACCTCGTTCAATTTTATTTTATTACTGACATGTTTCAGAACCTACAGGATAAGTTAGATAGGGCCTTTAAGGTATTAAAAGGCCAGGGAAATATTACCGAGATCAACGTTGCGGAGACCATGAAGGAAATCCGCAAGGCATTGCTCGATGCCGACGTGAACTATAAAACCGCCAAGGCGTTTACCGACGAGGTGAAGCAGAAGGCATTGGGCCAGAATGTGCTCACCAGCATTTCCCCAGGGCAGTTGCTCACCAAAATCATGAACGATGAGCTGACCGAGCTGATGGGCGGTTCCACCACCGAACTGGACATCAGTAACAACCCTACGGTCATCCTCATTGCAGGTCTAAACGGTGCCGGTAAAACCACCTTCTCGGGCAAACTGGCTAAATACCTCAAAGAAACCAAAGGCAAAAAACCACTGTTGGTGGCGGGCGACGTGTACCGTCCGGCGGCCATCGACCAACTCGAAGTGCTCAGCCAGCAAGTGGATGTACCCGTTTATACCGATAGGGAATCCAACGACCCCATCGGCATTGCTCAAGCGGGCGTGGCCGAAGCCAAGCAGAAGGGCTACAACGTGGTCATCGTGGATACCGCGGGCCGACTGGCTATCGATGAAGCGCTGATGAACGAGATATCGGCGGTAAAGGACGCAACACAGCCGCATGAAATCCTTTTTGTAGTGGATGCCATGACCGGCCAGGATGCCGTGAATACGGCCAAAGCATTCAACGACAGGCTCGACTTCACGGGAGCCGTGCTCACCAAACTGGATGGCGATACCCGTGGCGGTGCCGCCCTGTCGATCAAATCGGTGGTCAACAAACCCATCAAGTTCATCGGTACGGGCGAGAAGATGGAAGCACTCGACGTGTTCCACCCCGACCGGATGGCTTCGCGTATACTCGGCATGGGCGACGTGGTATCGCTGGTGGAACGTGCACAGCAGCAGTTCGACGAGAAAGAAGCCGCCGAGCTGCAACGCAAGATACGCAAGAACAAGTTCGATTTCAACGATTTCAAAAGCCAGATCCAGCAGATCAAAAAGATGGGCAACATGAAGGACCTCATGGGGATGATACCCGGTGTAGGTAAGGCCATGAAGGATGTGGAAATCGACGACGACGCGTTCAAACCCATCGAAGCCATCATCAACTCCATGACACCCTATGAGCGGGAAAACCCGGATGTGATCGACCAAAAACGCCGGGCGCGTATCGCGAAAGGATCGGGCACAGAGCTGGTGGAAGTGAACAAGCTGATGAAGCAATTCGGCGACATGCGCAAGGTGATGAAACAGATGTCCAATCCTGCTGCCATGGCCCGCATGATGCGGGGCGCACCGAAAATGCCGATGGGGAGATAATAAAAAATCACTACCTTTGAATCATGGATGACCCCGCGCAGTTAACCGAATTCGGCAAAATACTCCTCATTGGAGTAGCGGGTATCTTATTGGTATTATTCACCTTACTGCTGGGCAAAATCCTATCGCCCAAGAAACCAACCGTCGAAAAGCTGAGCACCTACGAATGTGGTGAAGAGGCTGTGGGTAATGCTTGGATACAGTTCAACCCGCGCTTTTATGTCATCGCATTGGTGTTCCTGCTGTTTGATGTCGAACTGCTTTTTATCTTCCCGTGGGCAACCGTCTTCGGCCAGGCCGAATTGATTGCTGCCGACACGCGGTGGGGCTGGTTTGCCCTGCTGGAAATGGCTGTGTTTGTTGGGATATTAATCATTGGTTTGGTATATGTATGGAAAAAAGGTGATCTGGAATGGATAAAACCCAAGCCGGTTACGCCGCACGTAGCGGTGAATATACCCGCATCGGCATACGACAGACTAAACAGTAGTCAATACCGGGTGCGGAAATTCAACCCAGACAATGTAGTCCCGGCAACTGCAAAAACGACAACTGCAGGCGGCGAGCCAAAAAAACCGGCTTTCAAGCCCGCATTCAGAAAACCCGGAACGACACCATCATGAGCATCGATAAACAACTGGAAAGCAACGGCGTCGTCATCGCCAAACTAGATGACCTCCTCAATTGGGCCCGGCTATCGTCCATGTGGCCCATGAGCTTCGGTATCGCTTGCTGTGCCATCGAAATGATGGGTGCCATGGCTTCCACCTATGACCTGGACCGGTTCGGCGTGTTCCCGCGCCCTTCGCCACGGCAATCGGACGTGATGATCATCGCAGGCACCGTAACCTTCAAGATGGCGGACCGCATCCGTCGGCTCTACGAGCAGATGCCAGACCCAAAATACGTCATCTCCATGGGCTCGTGCTCCAACTGCGGCGGCCCCTACTGGCAGCACGGCTACCACGTAGTCAAAGGTGTGGATCGCATCATTCCCGTAGATATTTATGTGCAGGGATGCCCGCCTCGGCCCGAAGCGCTCATCGGCGCTTTTCTCGAACTACAGAAAAAAATAGAAACGGAACACATCGTAGCCGACAAACTGCAATCAACACATGCATAACCTTTATATATTTCAATCTTCATCATGGCAAAAGACTTTTACGGCGAACTGAAATTGGGAATCCTCGGTGGCGGGCAATTAGGCCGCATGCTGATCCAGGAGGCCATCAATTTCAATGTGAATGTACACGTACTCGACCCGGACAAGAATGCGCCCTGCCGTAACCTAAGCAACCAATTCGTGCACGGTGCGCTCGATGATTTCGATACCGTTTATGCATTCGGAAAAGGGCTCGACATGGTGACCATCGAAATCGAAAAGGTAAATGTGGATGCGCTCGAAAAACTGGAAGAAGAAGGCGTAGTGGTGTATCCGCAATCGCGCGTAATCCGCCTCATACAGGATAAAGGACTGCAAAAACAGTTCTTTAAGCAAAACGACATCCCCACGGCGCCTTTCCAGCTGATTTCGTCTAAGGAAAACCTCGCGAACACCTACATACCCTTGCCTTACATCCAAAAGCTCCGCAAGGATGGTTACGATGGGCGTGGGGTGAAGAAAATTGTCAACGAGTCCGACATGAAAACGGCCTTCGAAGCACCGAGCCTGATCGAACAGTGGATCGACTTTGAAAAGGAACTGGCAATTATTGTTTCGCGCAATGATGATGGTGATGTCGCCGTTTTCCCATGCGTGGAAATGGAGTTCAATCCCGAAGCCAACCTCGTGGAGTTCCTGATATCCCCCTCTACCCTACCTTTCGAGATCCTGCAGCGAGCAGAGCTCTTGGCTAAGAAGATTGCCGAGGATTTACAGATTGTGGGCCTGCTCGCCGTAGAATTATTCCTCACCCGAGACGGGCAACTGCTGGTCAACGAGCTGGCACCACGGCCGCACAATAGTGGACACCAAAGTATCGAAGGAAACTTCACCTCCCAGTTTGCACAGCACCTCCGGGCTATCTTTAACCTCGCCCCCGGCAATACCGGCACAAGGACCAACGCCGTGATGGTGAACCTGTTGGGCGAGGCCGGCCATGAAGGGCTGGCTCGATACGAAGGGATTGCGGATATTTTAGCGATGGAAGGCGTATATTTACACCTCTATGGGAAGAAATTCACCAAGCCTTTCCGTAAAATGGGCCACGTGTGTATCATCAACGAAGACCGCGAGCAGGCCATCGCCATTGCCAGGGAAGTGCAACAGACATTGAAGGTGGTGACGTGACAATTGTTAATGGTTAATGGTTAATCGGAAAAAGCAAACAACGGATAACGAATGGCAACAAAAACAACAATACCAGAAGTAGGCATCATCATGGGTAGCAAATCGGACCTGCCGGTTATGCAGGATGCTGTAGATATATTGAAACTACTCGGAGCCCGCGTGGAAGTATCCATTGTGTCGGCACACCGCACCCCCGACCGCATGTATGACTATGCGAAAAGCGCGGCGTCCCGCGGGCTGAAGGTCATCATTGCGGGTGCCGGCGGTGCAGCCCACCTCCCCGGTATGGTTGCATCCATCACCCACTTGCCGGTTATCGGTGTACCCGTAAAATCTTCCAACTCCATCGACGGCTGGGATTCCATCCTTTCCATCCTACAAATGCCCAATGGCATACCTGTAGCCACTGTAGCGCTTAATGCTGCCAAAAATGCAGGTATCCTCGCTGCCCAGATTCTAGCGGTGTCCGACGAGCAACTCGCACAAAACCTATTGGCTTACAAAGCTGAATTGGCTAAGAAAGTAGAAGAAAGTGCGAAGGAAGTGGAGTCAATGTGACGTTAGCTTTTTCAATTCTTCCTTGCTGATCTTGAAAACCGTACCGTGCCGGATTCCTTCGGGCATGGTCAGCTTATCCGAAACCTCGTGCCAATTGATCAGGTCTTTTGAAGCCACGGCACCGTATTGATGCTCCGTGTACTTATCGAAATAAACCACCCACTCTCCATGAATACGGGTTACCGTAGGCCCCTCGGCCCAATAATTGCCTGTGATGGGTTTGCCAGCCGGGCTATAGGGCCCTTCCAGTTTATCTGCGTAAGCTACCTTGAGGTTTTTTTGGGCGGGTTCACGGGTTTCGTCTTTCAGAAACATCACCCAGCGCTTACCATCGCGCACAACGGTGGCATCGATCACATTGAACCCCGGTTCGTACAACAGGCGCGTATCGCTAAACGTCTTGAAGTCCTCCGTCGTAACGCAATACATACGGTGGTTGTATCCGTTATCAGCTTCCACCTGTGTTTCGGGAAACAAGCCCTCGATGGTGGTAGCCCAATAGATGAGGTACACCCCACGCGCTGCATCGAAGGTAACTTCCGGTGCCCAGCAGTTGCGCGCGCCGGGTTCATGGGCCATCACGGGGAGATACTGCTGGTCGGACCAGTGGATAAGGTCGCCTGACGATGCATAGCCTATACCCTGATCGGTCCAACTCACTGTCCACACCATGTGGAAACGGCCATCGCCACCACGGATGATGCAAGGGTCCCGCATCAGTTTATCGGCGCTGAGTTCAGGCTGCAGAAAAGACCCATCATCATTCAACGAATGCCAACTGAACCCATCTTGGCTGTAGGCGAGATGCAGTCCATCTTCACCATTACCCTTAAAATAAGAAAATGCATACACGCTATCGATTGGCTGCGCGAGTACCGCGCAGGCCACCGATATACATAATCCTACAGCCATGAATTTCCTGACCATCTCCTTCATGCTATCAACGCGGCTACCCGGTGGCAGGGATACGATACCCATTATGGTATTCCGCCGCCAGCAATTTGTTCGCTGCCTCACTGGAGAAGCGCCCCTTTGGGGCATCCCAGTAGATTTTCTCGCCCGTACGGTAGGCGATATTGCCCATCTGCGAGAAGATAGCGATATGCGCACCGGCGGTAATCGGTGCGTGGAGGTCTTCCAGCTTCCGGGAGCGCACCACGTCTATGAAATTGGTGGTATGCTTATCCAGCCCGTTGTCCTGACTTTTCTGCAGCGGAACAGCCTCCATGCGGTCCCCTTCGGGAATGACCTCCCAACCGCCACGGTCGAGCACCAAGGTGCCGAAATTGCCAATAAACGCCACGCCGTGGTTACGCCCATAAGGCCCTCCATCGATTCCGTTAGCATGCTCCCACTGCACGGTGAAGTCATCAAACTCATAGGCTGTGGTGAGCGTATCGGGGGTCTCAGCGGCATCATCCGGGTAGGCGAATTTGCCACCGGTAGCCATGATGGATTTCGGTGTGGTTGCTTTCATGCCAATCAGCGCAAAGTCGAGCATATGCACTCCCCAATCGGTCATCAATCCGCCGGCATAGTCCCAAAACCACCGGAACTCAAAGTGGAAGCGGTTCGGATTGAATGGGCGCTGCTTGGCCGGACCCAACCAACGCATATAATCCACGCCCTCCGGTGCCGGCCCATCGGGTTTCACGGGAATACTCTTCATCCACCCTTGGTAGGCCCAAGCCTTCACCAAGCGGATTTTCCCCAATTTGCCCGAGTGCACAAACTCGATGGCATCCCGGAAATGTTGCTGGCTTCGCTGCCATTGCCCTACCTGTACAGCTCGCCCGTATTTGGCGGCTGCTGCCACCATCGCATTGCACTCTGCAATGGAATTGCCAAGTGGTTTTTCCACATATACATCTTTCCCTGCTTTGCAGGCATCCACCAATTGCAGGCAGTGCCAATGGTCGGGAGTGCCGATAATCACCGCGTCAACATTCGGATCGGCAAGCAGTTCCTCGTGTTTACCATATAATTTGGGTTCGATGCCCCGCGTTTTCAGTTCGTCGGCGCGCTTATTCAGCACATGGGCATCCACGTCGCAAAGTGCCGTACATTGCACTCCCGGCACTTTCAGCATGGAGTTGAGATTAGCCCATCCCATCCCGTTGGCACCGATGAGGCCCACCCGGGTGGTGCCTTGGAACGTGCCGCCGACGGAGAATGCGCGAGGCCAAGCCGAAGCCACCCCGGCTGTTGCTGCCAACGTTGTCATTGTGCCGAGGAATTTTCTTCTAGTTGTATTCATATCAATAGTGTTATAATGGAGCGAATTAGTTGACCAAGATAATAAAATATTGGATTGGTTGCAGTGATAAGGGATGAAATCGCGACCTGCAACAAGGCTGATTGGGCCACAGCCACATAAAAAGCGCCACGCTTTGAAAAGCGTGGCGCTAAAATAGGATGTTAATGCATACAACTATCAGTCGGTTTGAACATAATGTGGGTTTTGGTCTAATTTCCCATTTATGCGTATTTCATTGATAGGTATGGGCATGAAATACATCTTCTCAGGAAACGCCCTGTCCTGAATCGCCGCGGGTGTATATTCGTAAACGAGTGTTTGCCGATCTGGCTGCAATTTACCGTAAATCTCAATACCACGGGCAGCAACGTTGAAATCTACCTCAGCGGTCATCCATCTACGTGCATCGAAAAAACGGTGGCCTTCGTAAGCTAGTTCCACGCGCCGCTCATACCGGCAAAGATTGCGAAGTGCATCACCACTTGCGTTATCTACATCCGCTCCAGGCATACCGGCGCGCTCACGCACCATTTTAAGGTACGTTTTTGCTTCACCATCCTGTCCCAGCTCAATACACGCCTCGGCATAATTCAATAAAATCTCAGCATACCGGAAGAAAATAAAATCCTGGTTGCCACGGAAAAACTGGGCATTGAGCGTAATATCCATGAACTTTCGCAGATAATACCCACTGTAGGTTCCATTCCAGTTCTCGATTGGGCCACTGCGCGTATCAAGCCCCCACCGTGTCTGCACACTACTACCATTCCAATACTCATACTGGGCGGTTTGTATAACCCCTATTGGATCGAGGCCAATCCCATTGTCGCCACGTTTTTTCCAGGGAGCGCCATTGTACAGTATCGTCGCATAAAACCTGGGGTCCCTGTTTTCATAGGGGGCCGCTTTATGTACGGGGTTGCTCCAACTGAACGGACTGCCATCGCTCATCTGATAAGCATCGACCATATTTTGCAGAGGCACATTACCACCCCAGTTGTTGTAACCGTTCGGTCCGTTATAGAGATCATGGGAAGTACCCAGTAACTCGCGATCAAATAACTTGCTGAAGATTGCCTCGTCGTTGCCATTGTCGAGGAACACATTGGCATAGTTTTCTGCGGCGCTATCACCCGGCTGATACAGGCTATAGCGACCGGTCTTGATAATCTCCCAAGCTGCGTTCTTTGCTGCCGTCCACCGTGATTGGCGGTCTCCACCGGTATAACCTACCAGTGAGTTGTTGTTGCCCGGTTTGTTATACAAATCACTGGCGGCATAGAGCAACACCCGCGACTTGAGCGCATGAGCAGCCGGCTTATTGACTATTCCCCTATCCGTCTCTTCATTCAACAACGCGATCGCCTTGTCGATATCTTCGACAATAAAATTAACCGTCTCCTCATAACTAGCACGCGTTACACTTTGTACCGCTTCTTCATCGTTGAGGCCGAATGTCTGCGTGATGATGGGTACTCCACCATACATCCGCAACAGGCAGAAATAGTTGTATGCCCGTTGGAAATATACTTCTCCCGTCAATTGGTCGCGCTCAGTGTCGTTTGAAAATGGAACGGTTTCTACGTTTTCGAAGAACATATTGGCGTTCCGGATTACCCGGAAGAATTTACCCCAATCAGCAAATTGCCATGCCCGGCCGTGCTCGTCTGGTCCAATATTTCCTTGAACAACACGCGACGAACTGTAATCATGAATGAAGCGTGATTCGTCAGTAAGCGACGAAATCATTACCTCGGCAAAACCATGATCCATTTCCTCATACATCCGCGATACAAACGCCCTAGCCAGCGACGGGTCGGTCCACACATCAAGCTCACTGATTTCTGTCAACGGTCGCCGCTCCAAAAACTCCTTATTACAACTGTTTAACGTGGTCAACAAGGATACGCTGATCAATGCCGACACGATATTTCTAATTTTTTTCATCTTTTCCCGATTAAAAATTCATACTTAGACCAACATTGTACACCTTCGTTTGCGGATAGTATTGGGCAGAGCCACCCGGTATCTCGGGATCAAAGAAGTCGACTTTCGAAAAGGTGAGTAGGTTCTGTCCACTTGCGAATAAACGTAGCGAACTCACCGCTGCCTTCTTAGTGAGTGTCTGCGGTAAGGTATACCCCACCTCAATTGTCTTCAAACGCAGGTAATCGGTCTTCCACCACCAAAAGGTATTGGCGCGGTTTGCCCAGTATTCACGCTCACGGTCATAGGTACGCGGCCATGTGGCGTCGGTATTATCTGGCGTCCAACGGTCCTCTACAAAAGCCAACGGGAAGTTACCGATCAATCCCGATTCAGTTCGAACATATTGGCGTGCACCTGCAGCACCTTGCCACAACATCGTCAAGTCGAAATCCTTGTACTCGGCCTGTAGTGTGAATCCATATGTCCAACGCGGAAATTCCGTATAGTCATACCGGATGCGATCGAGGTCGTCGATGACCCCGTCGTCATTTACATCTCGGAAAATAACATCGCCGGCCCTGGCTCCCGAAATGTGCGGGTATGATTCCACGTGGGCGTCATCACTAAAAATGCCGATAGCCTCGTAATATAGCGGTGCCCCGAAGGTCTTGCCTGTAGAACGTTGGTATTCCGGTGCACCAGGCGTCTCGTCCCAGAAAGTGAGCTTGTTGCGCGCATACATGGCGTTGGCCGAGAGGTCAAGGTAGAAATCATCGCCGAAAACATTGCGGAAAGAAACCACACCTTCCACCCCACGGTTGGTCGACGTACCGATATTCTCATCGGGCAGTCCGAAACCGACATACAATGGCAGCGACGCGGACCGTTGGGTAAGGATGTTGGATCGGTTATTCATGAACCAATCGGCTTCCAACGCCCACTTCCCATTATCGAGCTCCAACTCTACGCCTACGTTATAATTCTCAGACAACTCCCACCGGATATTTGGGTTGGGCGTGCGTGTCTGATTGATGCCACGCGACAGCGCGTCGCCTACGATGATACCTGTTGTAAACCCGAATGTGCTCAAGTACTGGAAGTCTGGAATCAAATCACTACCCAACTGCCCATAGGACCCCCGGAGTTTGAAATGGTTAACCAAGGGCACGTTGTTTTTCCAGAAATCCTCGCCTGAAATAACCCAGCCGGCCCCCACGCCGGGGAAGAAGCCAAACCGATGGTCCTTCGGAAACCGCTGTGAGCCATCGACGCGCCAGTTGAAATCCAACAGGTATTTTTCACTGAAGTTGTAAGATACACGGCCGAAATAATTGCGACGTGCATTCTCGTACCCCGAACCGGTGATGCTCCGCTCAAGTTCGCCGCCGGCAAACATTTGGTCGATAGCCGACGACATGAAGTATTTCCGCTGGCCATTGAAGTTATCACCAAGCCCTTCGATCTGTTCGATTGCTGCCAATAGGTTAATGTTATGGTTGCCAAAGGAACGTTCGTAACGGGCACTTGCGTTGATGGTGATTGTTTGATCTTGATAAAAACTCTCATAAAGCTCGGGTTGTGCCACACCACGTTGCGCACCGCTCAGAATCGGTTCACCGTCGGCGTCGAAACCATCCAGTGTATACAGGGTCCATGGCTTAATCCAACGCTTTTGGAAATTAAGCATCTTATCAATGCCGAAGTTCCCGTCAAATGACAACCCTTCTACACCCGGCACCCGAAACGTAGCTCCCAACGTACCATTTAAAACCCATCGGTCATGTCTGTCATAGCCGATTTCGTTGGTACTCGTTACCACAGGGTTATCACCATACTCGATATCAGGCCCCGGCAATCCGTTAGGCCACCGCGCCGCCTCATTGGGTCGCCCGCGCATGGCAGCCCGGAAAATAGATCCCGCCGAACGCGGCGGAAAATTCCGGCCTTCCAGCCGCCCCGCCATATCCATGCGAACGTCTAAGTGCTCACCGATTTTGGTATCCAGGTTTATCCGCGCATTCTGTTGCTTATACTTCGTGGCGCTGTTGCGATAGATACCATCCTGAAACAACGACCCGAGCGACGCATAGTACTTAACTTTCTCCGTGCCGCCCCGGATTGAGAGTGAATGCTTGTTTTGCAAAGCAGAAGGGCTGATCAACTCCTCGATCCAGTCCGAATTGGGATACCGCCACGGATCACTCCCATCGCGGAATTTCTGGATATCTTCTTCGGACCACCTTATGGGATCCCCTCCGTACTCCAGGATTTCATTCTGCAATTGCGAGTATAGTGCTGCGTCCGCCATTTCGGGAAGTTTTGTCGGCGTTACGAATCCCTGATTATAGTTATAACTGATACGGGGTTCGCCAGTGACACCACGTTTGGTCGTAATGAGGATAACACCGTTTGCCGATCGAGAGCCGTAGATCGCCGCAGAAGCATCTTTCAATACCGAAACACTCTCAATATCGTTGGCGTCCAAACGCCCCATCCCACCTCGGTCCGGGATGCCGTCAATAACAATTAACGGACCTGCATTGTTCGCGTTCAGCGTATTACGACCTCTGATAAGGATGCGGGAACCGTCGTAACCGGGCTCTCCGCCCTGATTTAACGCCATCACGCCAGGAATACGGCCGACAAGCGTGTTTTCCACGTTTACAACAGGCGCTTGTTTCAGGTCCTCTCCTTTTACCTGCGATACCGAACCGGTCTTCGTAACCTTCTTCTGCACACCATATCCAACCACCACTACTTCATCCAAATCAGACATGGTCGCTTCCATCACCACGTCCACCGTACTTCTGTTGTTTAACGGCACCTCCATCGTTGAGTGGCCAACCATGGTAAACACCAATACGGCATCGCCCGGAACATCTTCCAGTACGAATTGACCCTCTTCGTTGGTACCCACGCCCCGACTGGTCCCTTTAACGGCGACACTCACACCGAGAAGCGGGGAACCGTCCAATGATGATGTGACTACACCACGTACGGTCAATTGCTGTTGTGATGCCCGGTGTGGACTTTCCACACCCGCCACCACCGGTAAGATAGGATGCCCCTTCGCCGGCAAGTCCATGCCGACCCCGCAGACTACCATCCCACTGATCACTGCTTTGATAGCTTGTTTAAAATTCATATAATTTGGTTTTAAATGATGAACTAGTTAAGCCAGTAAACACGTAGATGTAATGTTAAGTTCACACTTAACGATGGTATCCAACGTTTAACTATTAATAATTACCCAGCGTACGACAACTCCATAATTTGCCGTTATTGTCACGCCGTAGTCTAATTACTTATAAATCAACCTTTGATTACCCTTGAAGTTTGTTCTAGTAGCTGTATAATTTGTGGTCTGTAACCTAATACAATAATAACCGAAAAGTTTCGAAATGTCAAATAAACAGTTTAAAAAAATCGATTGTATTGGCTCCAATTCACTGATAATAAATGGATTATTTATCTATCCAATTGTTACAAAGCAGCCCAAAGGAATGTACATGGACGTACTACTCCAAAACGATGGTGAAACCTCCGTTGGGTTTCACATCGATCAGCTGTTCCCCAAGCGGCACCGATTCGCGCTTAAATGTACCAGGCTCATACCCATCCGTTATCACCACGGCCTGCCTTACACCTTCAAACGCAGCTAAATCTACCCTGATCCTTTTTGCATGGGTTTCGCCGTTGATGCCTGCAATGTACCATCGGCTACCCGATTTCCTGGCAATAGCCACATACCGGCCCGGAAAGCCGTCTATGAATCGCACATCATCCCATGAATCGGGCAACTCACGTAAAAATGCCCTCACGTATTCGGGTACTTGGGCGATGCCTTCAGGCGATTCGGCATAGTGCTGGATACCGGATAGAAACAATACACTCGTTGCCAACTCAAAGGCGGCCGTGGTGCGGCGCTCCACCTGCGTGCGTACTTCAGATAGATTCATGGGGGTATAGTCCATCGGATCAAAGGCATTCCGTGTAAACGGCAGGATGGTCGCATGGGTGGCTTGCCGATCCGCGTCATCCTGTCCGAAGGTAACCATCTCGAAACCACGGACCGCCTCTACCGTCATCAGATGTGGATAGGTGCGCGACCAACCACGGGGCAAGGTGGCGCCGTGGAAATTGACGAGCAGGCCGTGCGCCGCCGCGTCGTCAAGAATGTCGATGTAATATTGGATGACGGATCGCCCATCGCCCCCGAAAAAGTCGATTTTAACGCCTTTGATACCCATAGCCTTGATGCGGGCAAATTCTTCGCATCTGGCTTCGCGTGTGAGCAGTCGATTTTTCGGGGTGTATTTGACGGTATTCCAGTCGCCCGCCGAGTTGTACCACAACAGCAATCCAACTCCCTTGGTAGCGGCATACTCGGCCAGTTCCTTGATTTTCCCATAACCGATCTTGCGGTCCCAATTGACATCGATTAAGCAATACTGCCAATCCATATCGGCAGCGAAGTCGATGTATCTGCGCTGTTCGTCGTAAGTAATGTGGTCATCTTTCGAGTTGATCCAGCTCCATGACGATTTACCCGGTTTGACCACATCGCCTGCGATGGCTATCGCTTCCGTGGCCACATCGAGCCCCAAATTAGATTGGGCGATGGTAGCCAACGACCCCACGGTGATAACGCGCCAAGGGGAGTGGAACGGCTCGCTCGATTCCGGAAGTAGTCCGCCGCCTGGCATCACCTCCCGTGTGTCGGGAAAGCCAATCCGATATTCCCCCCCGGGGGATTCGGGCCGCAGCCGCGTTGCACAATATCGGCCATCCAAGTCGGCCTCCGTTAGCAGCAGCCACGTACTATCCACTTGGAATAGCGCCGGGTAAATCCACCCCGTGCCTGTCGGCTCGGGCGTACCCACCGGTATCCCTTGCCGATAATGTTCCTCGTAAGAGGGGTTGGTTTGCTCCCATCCCGATTTGGCTACCGCCATGGGCTGTAACCAAGCTTTGGCACCAGCCGGAAACCGGAATGACGTAAGTTCCTCGTCGATGACCATCCCTTTGGGGCCCGGATCGGGAAAATAATAGCGGAAGGCCACGCCATCATCCGATACCTGAAAAATCAGATCGTATCGCCTCCCATTTCCATCCTGAACGTGCCATACGCGCCTATTCGCCCGATAGGTGTTCAACCGGCGTTTCGCGGTTTTTATCTCATACACGTCCGTTACCCGTTGGATGCCGGATGCTGCTACGATGCGAACTTGGTCCTGAACCGGGATGCCCCTTCCAATGACCCCAAGCCGACCATCTTCCAATACAGTCTTCCCCTCCCAGGCGACAGAATAATACAATTGGCCGGCATTGCCATACCGGATAGTAATCACCAAACGGCCGTCAGGACTTGTAACGGCGTAATCGGAATCGGTGGCAGCTAAAACACTGAGGTGAAAAAATAAGGTGATGATAAACGGTAAACGAAGCATATCCGATGGTAGTTTCATCTATAATTGGGCACGCGGCCTTCGCAGGGCATATTGTGCCCTGCTAAAGTCGAACTTTTTTAAATAAACGTCAAGAAAACAATTAGTAAATTTAAGCTCTCGATGCTTTCACTGAACTAAAAAACTCATTTGCAAATACTTAAAATATAAAATTCCTTTGTAGTTTTACGCGGCCTGCTAAGCAGCATGATAAAATAATGTCATTTCATGACAACATACCACTATAATTTGTAATGGGATGGTTGGATAAAAAGCTAACTTTCGTCTAATAATCCCATTTTAATCCGCTATTATTGCATTTGTCGAACAACGAATCGCCTTCATTATGACAAAATATATAAAACAAAGCCGCATTCTAGTTGCCGTAGACTGCATCATCTTCGGGTTTGATGGCTACAGCCTAAAGCTCCTTTTAATAAAAAGGGGGTTCGAACCCGAAAAAGACAAATGGAGCCTGATGGGCGGATTTGTCCAGTCGGACGAGCGCCCGGAAGACGCCGCTTCCCGTGTACTGAAACAACTTACGGGGCTGAAAAATGTCTATATGGAGCAGTTGCTGGTATTTGGCGAACCTAATCGTGATCCCATTGAACGGACGATCAGCATCAATTATTTCGCGCTTATCGATATCAAAAAATACGAAAAGCAATTGAGTGATGACTACCGCGCGGAGTGGTTCCCGCTGGACCGCGTGCCCAAGCTTATCTTTGACCACGACAAGATGGTTCAGAATGCCAAGAATAAGCTGCGTTACAAAGCCGCATTGCACCCTATCTTATTCGAGTTGCTACCGGAAAAGTTCACGATTCCACAAATCATGACGCTCTATGAGCAAGTCTACGATGTCGAGCTGGATAAACGTAATTTTACCAGGAAACTACGCTCAACCGGACTGCTTATCAAACAACTGGATAAAGACAAAGAAAACTCCAAGAAAGGTGCCTTCTATTATAAACTGGACAAGGCCACCTATAAGGAAAAGTTTACTAAATTTCTGAATTTCGTATCAAACCCCGCGTATTAAAACCAGGTAGCCCGTATACTAATTAAAAAATTAGGACGTTTTCCTTTTAAAACCGGCCAATTAAATGTTATTTGGACACGACTGGTCAATTCAAAAAAAACAGCATGAGCGCAACTTACGTGATAGGCGTGGATTTCGGAACGGATTCGGTCCGTTCTGTACTGGTAAGCACTGAAACCGGTGAAGAACTGGCCACATCGGTATTTGACTACCCGCGCTGGAAAGCAGGTTTGTATTGCGATACCGCCAGCAATCAATTCAGGCAACACCCACTGGATTACATCGAAGGGTTGGAATATACCGTGCGGGCGTGCGTAGATGAGGCAGGGCCAGCCATTGCGCCGAAGGTAATCGGCCTATCGGTAGATACTACAGGATCCACACCGGTGGCCGTAGACGCCGGCGGTATGCCGCTATCCCTGCTGCCGGAATTTTCGGAAAATCCGAATGCTATGTTTGTACTATGGAAAGACCATACATCGGTAAACGAAGCCGCCGAAATCAACGCGCATGCCAAACTGTTCGAAACGGACTACCTGCAGTATGTGGGTGGCATCTACTCCTCGGAATGGTTTTGGGCGAAGCTGCTGCACGTATTCCGTGAAGACGGGCAGGTGCGGGCCGCCACACACTCTTGGGTAGAGCATTGTGATTGGGTTCCGTTCTTGCTCTGTGGTGGGCAACATGTGTCGGATATTAAGCGCGGCGTTTGTTCGGCAGGCCACAAATCGTTGTGGGCCGAAGCATTCGGGGGCTTCCCACCCAATGACTTTTTTGCTTCATTGGACCCACTTCTGGATGGTTTTACGGCCAAATTGCCGAACAGAACCTTTACGGCAGACCAGGCCGCCGGCACGTTGAGTACCGAATGGGCCGAAAGACTCGGCCTCCACACCGGGGTGGTTGTCGGAATCGGTGCCTTCGATTGCCACATGGGGGCCGTGGGTGGACAAATTGAGCCCTATTACCTCAGCAAAATCATCGGCACATCTACCTGCGATATCCTCGTGGCGCCGCAGCACGAGATGGAAGGCAAATGGGTTGCCGGTATCTGCGGACAGGTAAATGGCTCTGTTATACCGGGCATGGTCGGGCTGGAAGCCGGCCAATCTGCATTTGGCGATGCATATGCCTGGTTCAAAAACTTGGTAGCTTGGCCGTTGAAGGTTATGGTAGCCGATGGGATCGTGGACCCCGCCGCGGTCCAAGCCATCGAAGATGGCTTGCTCGCCGAACTTGGCCGACAGGCCAGTCTGCTCCAACCGATGGAAAGCCATGAACTGGCCATCGATTGGTTAAATGGCAGGCGCACACCCGATGCCAACCCGCTCCTCAAGGGTGCGTTTACAGGGATTACCTTGGCGTCTGACGCACCCCGGCTGTTCCGCGCCCTGGTCGAGGCTACGGCCTTCGGGGCAAAAAAAATCATAGACCGTTTTATCAACCAGGGCATCCCCGTAAAGGGCTTGATCGCCCTCGGTGGGATACCGCGCAAGTCGCCCTTCGTGATGCAGGTGATGGCCGATGTGATCGGCATGCCCATCAACGTACATCGTTCTGCGCAAACCTGTGCCATCGGTGCCGCGATGTTTGCAGCAACCGTCGCCGGCCGATTCAAACGGGTGGAAGATGCGATGCAGCAGATGGGCCAAGGATTCGACCGGGAATATCACCCGAACCCTTCACTGGCCGCGCTGTATGCTAAACGCTACGCCCAATATACACGTGTCGGCAGTTTTATCGAAAACCACATAACCAATGAGTCGCCATGAGCAAATATGAAACAATCAAACAAGATGCCTACCGACAGAACATGGCGCTTCCAAAGCTTGGACTGGTGCTGTTCACCTTTGGCAACGCCAGCGTTGCCGACCCCAGTGCAGGTGTTTTCGCCATTAAGCCGAGTGGCGTTGCGTATACTGAGCTGACGCCCGAAAAAATGGTCATTGTTGACTTCGAAGGGAAAGTCGTTGAAGGCGATCTACGCCCCTCGTCCGATACCAAAACGCACGCCGTGCTTTACAAGCATTGGCCGGCGATAGGCGGTATCGTACATACCCACTCTACCTACGCAACCGCCTGGGCGCAAAGCCTGCGAGACATCCCCATATACGGCACTACCCACGCCGATCACCTCACCACGGATATCCCCTGTGCCCCCCCCATGGCCGACGAAATGATTGCGGGCGACTACGAATATGAAACAGGGTTCCAAATCCTCAACCATTTCAACGATCATGGATTGGACTACAAGGAAATCGAAATGGTATTGGTTGGCAACCACGCCCCGTTTACTTGGGGCAAAACGGGTGAGAAAGCCATCTATAACAGTGCCGTGCTGGAGTACGTAGCCAAAATGGCGGTACTCACCGAAGGGATCAACCCGGATGCACCACGGCTGAAAGGGGCCCTCATCAAGAAACATTACGAGCGTAAACATGGGTCAGACTCGTATTATGGGCAGGTGTGAGACTCTAGACAACAGACATTAGACAAAAGCAAACAGCAAAATACATGATCGATCTTAAGCAACTAGAAGTATGGTTTTTAACGGGAAGCCAGCATCTCTACGGAGAAGAGACACTGAAACAAGCTGCCGTGCATGCGGAAGAAATCGCCGGTTACCTAAACCGCGCAGCTCAGGTCCCCGTTGCGATCGTTTTCAAACCGATTGTCAAAACATCGGACGAAATCTATGACGCCATTGCCGCAGCCAACCATACGCCGGCGTGCATTGGCATCATCACTTGGATGCATACTTTCTCCCCCGGCAAAATGTGGATAAGGGGGTTGAACATCCTCCGGAAACCATTGCTGCACCTCCATACGCAGTACAACAGGGATATCCCGTGGGATACCATCGATATGGATTTCATGAACCTCAACCAGAGTGCGCATGGCGACCGTGAATTTGGCCATATCGTTTCCAAACTACGCATTAACCGGAAGGTGGTGACGGGCCATTGGAAAGAGGAGGATGTGGTAAGCCAAATCGATGTATGGGCGCGGGCGGCGGCGGCCTGGCACGATTGGCAAGGCGCGCGGTTTGCACGTTTCGGCGACAACATGCGCAATGTGGCGGTCACCGACGGCGATAAGGTGGATGCCGAGACCAAATTTGGTTTTTCGGTAAATACCTACTCCGTAGGTGATCTGGCCGACATGATCAATGCGGTTTCCACCGCCGAGGTCGATGCACTGATCAGGGAATACGAAGAAGCATACACACTCGGTGCCGCCGTTAAAACCGGTGGTGAGCTGCACCGCCATGTGCGCGATGCCGCCCAGATCGAAATCGGCCTCCGCAACTTCCTCCTAGCGGGCGACTTCAAAGGGTTCTCCAATACCTTCGAAGACCTGCACGGGATGAAACAATTGCCGGGCATCGCCACGCAACGGCTTATGCAAGCAGGGTTTGGTTATGCCGGCGAGGGGGATTGGAAAACGGCTGCATTGGTGCGTGCCGCCAAAGTGATGGCCGCAGGTATGCCGGGCGGCAATGCTTTCATGGAAGACTACACTTACCATTTTGACCCTGAGAACACCTTGGTGCTCGGGGCCCATATGCTGGAAGTAGACCCTGCATTGGCTAGCGGAAAGCCTTCGCTGGAAGTACATCCATTGGGCATCGGGGGGAAGGAAGATCCGGCGCGGCTCGTCTTCGACGCGGCGAGCGGACCGGCATTGAATGCCAGCCTCGTCGACATGGGCAACCGCTTCCGGCTTGTCGTCAATGACGTGGAGGGGCAGGCCCCGCAGCATCGGCTACCCAACCTTCCCGTAGCCCGCGTGTTATGGAAGCCGCTCCCCGATATGAAAACGGGCTGCTCCGCGTGGATCCATGCGGGCGGCGCACACCATACGGTGTACAGCCAGAATCTTTCGGTGCAGCATTTCCAGGATTTCGCGGCACTGGCCGACATTGAAATACTCCACATTGGAAAGGACACCCGTTTGGCTGATTTCCTGAAGGAAATCCGATGGAATGATCGTTATTATACACTGCACCGATAGTATTGCCATGCGTATTTCAGCGGTTAACCATGGCAGCCATGGCGGATATTAATTTTGTATTTGCCACCACAAACGTTTACATTAGCTAACTAAAGACCCAATAATGAACAACAGACGTACATTCTTGAAACACGCGGGAATAGGTATGGCGGCAGCTTATTTCAGCCCGTCACTTCTCTCCTGTTCGCCACAGGGAAAATCGACAATGGCCCTCAAAGAAATCGGCCTGCAGCTATACACCCTGCGCGACCAGCTCGCTGAAGATGTGGCCTCGACATTAAGCCGTGTGGCCGAAATCGGGTATAACCACGTAGAGACCTTCGGCGCTGAAATCGGCGAAGATGGAAAAGCGACCTTTTGGGGGCTGAGTATCCCTGCACTCTCGGCACGCCTCGCGGAAAATAACGTAAAGACCCACAGCGGGCATTATGACCTCGCGGAATTTCTCACGCCGGGAAATGGCGGCCAAGAAGCACTGAAAGCCTATATCGACACTGCAGCTGCATTGGGCCAGCGTTACCTCATCGCACCGGTCCCGCCCATCCCATTGATTGACAAGCTCACGGCCGATGACTACCATTTCATGGCCAACCAACTCAACATAGGCGGTGAACTTGCTGCCAAAGCCGGATTGACGATTGGCTACCACAACCATTTCTGGGAGTTCCGTACCTTGGCGGATGGCAGCAAGGGGATGGATATCCTCATCGAAAACACAGACAATAACCTGGTGGCTTTCGAATTGGATTTATTCTGGAGCGAGAAATCCGGAACGGATAGTGTGGCTTATTTCGAAAAGTACCCCGGCCGCTTCCCCCTTTGGCATATCAAAGATATGGACAAAAATAACTCCACGGTCATCACCGGAAGCGACTATGACACAAAACCGTTCATGGAAATCACCGAAAATATCACGTATGCTGAAGTCGGGACAGGAAGCATCGATTTCAAGAAAATCGTGGCGGAGGAAAAGACGGCAGGACTGCAATACGCCTTTGTAGAACAGGACTTCATCACGATCGACCCGTTCGAAAGTATCGCTAAAAGCTACGGCTACGTCAAAAGCGAACTGCTCGGGTTATAGCATCCTGCGGTGCCCTCGGGCACCGCAGGATGCTTATAAGCCCACGTCATATAACTACCTAAACTGGTAAATCGTCTTTGTGGAGTATTCACCCCCCGGTTCCAGCACCGTGGAAGGGAAATTCGGCCTGTTGGGAGCGTCCGGAAAATGCTGGGTTTCCAAACAGAATGCCGAGCGGTAGCCGTATACTTTCCCTGCTTTGGCGTGCTGTATGTTGTCCATGAAGTTACCACTATAGAACTGAAGACCCGGCTCTTCTGTCAGGATATCCATGGTGATGCCCGTTTTGGGGCTTTCTACCGTGGCAACCAATTGTATTCCCGGATCTTTCTTCAGTACGAAGTTATGGTCATACCCTCCACCGAACGATAGCTGTCCGTCCATTGCGTCGATACGTGCACCGATGGCTGTGGCCTGGCGGAAATCAAACGGTGTGCCTTCCACGGCCGCAATTTCGCCGGTAGGGATAAGTGTTTCGTCCACGGGCGTGTATCCATCGGCATGGATGGTCAACAGGTGGTCTAAGATGGTGCTGTCTCCCTCTCCGTTAAGGTTGAAATACGCGTGGTTTGTCAAGTTGACCACCGTAGCCTTGTCGGTCGTTGCATGATAGGCAATTTCAAGCCCATTGGCAGAGGTAACCGTATACGTCACGGTCGCATCCAGTTTGCCCGGGTAACCGGCATCGCCATCGGGCGATATGTATTGCAGCTCAAGGCTGCTATCGGTCACGTGTTTCACTTCCCATACTTTCCCGAAGAATCCATTTGTTCCGCCATGCAGCGTATTCGGACCATTGTTGATTTCCAATTGGTACGGTTGCCCATCCAGCTCAAACTGCCCCTTCGCAATGCGATTGCCGTACCGGCCTACGATTGCACCGAAAAAGCCATCGCCCGGCTGTTGGTAAGTAGACAAATCCTCGTAACCCAGCACCACATCAACAAGATTCCCCTGTTGGTCCGGAACGTGCAGGCTCACCACCCGCGCACCGTAGTTGGTAATCGCCGCTACTATCTTACCATTGGTCAACGTATACAGTTTGACAGAGTCACCACCTACCTCCGCCTGGAAGTCGGCAGGCGACACCGTTAAAACAGCGGATGTATCAGTAGTTGCCGATTGCTCTTGGGTCGGGTTACAGGCCCACACGCCGGCTATGGCGAGGATAGCTAAAATTGATTTACTTGCTTTTTCTATCATTATTTTAAAATCAGGTTCATAATACCTATACCGCAAACTTAGATAAGTTTGCTTTTATATGCAATTATAATTATATGCAATTATAATCGCGGCGCAAAAAAAAGCCATTGGATTCTCGAATGTCCAATGGCTTTTTTATGATTTACTAAGCAACGGCTATTTCGTCACCTTCATTACGCCATGCATAATGCGCCAATGGCCCGGGAAGGTACACACATACGGGTAATCGCCCGGTGTGTCGGGCACCGTAATCGTCAGTTCGTAGCGTTCCTCGGGGTTGACCAGCGGCGTGCTGAACAACACATCCGGCGTAGCGGGGATGTATTGCATTTCGACCCCGTTGGGCTGTTTGGCCAAGGCATCGGCGGCTTCACCGACTTTCTCCAAGCTTCCCGGTTTCAATATCAGCATGTTGTGCTGCATGTGATCGGGGTTTTCAAAGATGATTTTCAATGTCTGTCCCGCCTTGGCGGCGAAATTTGTCACATCGTATTTCATTTCGCCGATAACGGCCTTGATGGTAATGGTATGATCGGCCACCACCGTTTCGCCCTCCTCTGCGGCGTGCAGGTTGACCACAACGAGCCGCGCGTTTACCAACCCGCCCGTAAAGTGGAAATCATCGGGGTAATCGCCTACGTTGGGGAGCAGTTCATCCGTGCCCCATTGCTGCCTTCGATTATGCCCTACCCGGATAACCCCATCGGGTACCTTCGCAAATAAACCCGATGCCTTGCCTTCGGCAACCTGCCCCCCATCGATAGAAAGGGTCATTTTTCCGCCCGAAAGCAACGATGCCTTCACCTTGAACGCGCTGGGCAATGCATCGGTCGAATGGATGATTGTTTTGCGCCCTTGCTGGTTTACCTGGAAGTTCACCTTGCCATCTTTTATGTACACCGCGTACCCGTTCCTGCCATCGCCATGCGACAACAAGACACCTTCCACTAACGTGCGCTGCATCTCCGGTGACCGTACATCGGTGACAAAGCTGATTTCCTGGTCGGCAAAATCGGGGATTTGGCGCCCGCCAACCGTACCGCCACGTTCGGTACCCAACGGAAGCACCGACATGCTTTTGCCGGCAAAGATGCGCTCTGCCAGCGAACCATCGGTATTGGAGAGGTCGGGGTGACCGATCTGCTGATGATATTCGCCCATGAACGCTTGCCTATGCACAGCACCGGCAATCAGCAGGGCATGCGAAATCCATTTATCTGCTATGTTTTCGGGTTGCTGCACCGCCTCGAAAATCGCTTTGCCGATTTCAACCGACGGAGCCGCGTCCGACAGCGCCAGGAACGCGGCTAGGCGTACCCGGAGGTCGGCATCTTTGGTCACACCGGATGCAAGCAACTGTTGCACCACGCCATCGTGGGATATGGGGAGCGTCTGGACCGCCGCACGCCGTACACCGGCAGCCGGATGTCCCAATGCGTCGATAACCACGTCCAGGCTTTTCTGGTCAGCCCCATCCAGCAAACCCAGCCCATGTAGGGTCCATATCGCGTGTATAGCAGGGCCGTTGGTTTGCACGGCATCCAGCGACTGGTCACGGATCAGCTTATTCAGGTCGCCTGCCACTTCGGTATTGCCGGACTCGACCAGCAACCGCTGGGCCGTAAGCCGCCAGAACATATTGTCGTTTGCCAGCGCATCCACCAATGTACCCGGGCGCTCTTGGTTTAACTTCACAGGCTTATACCGTTTGGCATCTTCATGAACCAGTCGGTAAATACGTCCTTTGGTATTGTCGCGCAGGGGGTCGATATAAGCATTCCCCTCCCCGTTTTCAAAGCCATCCGGCGTGGGGTTGTGCTGGATAATGAAATTATACCAATCCAACACCCATACCGCACCATCCGGCCCTACTTTGGCGGCGACCGGGCCGAACCAGTTGTCGGAACTTGCCACCATGTTCCAACCATCGCCTTTTTCCTTAAACCCGGCACCTACCTGCTCAAGCACGTGGCGGTGTACCAACCTGCCCGTGGGTTCCGAGATAAAGGCTACCCGGTTCCAGTATTCCTGCGGAAACGCACGCGCGGTGTATAAGCTGTGCCCCGCAGCAGCGGTAAATCCACCATGCACGTCCACCTGCCTCAATTCCTTGGTAAGCACATGCATGCTATAGTGGCCATCGATCTTTTCAATGCCCCGTTCGCGCAACTTTGCCTTTTCGTAATAGCGCGCAGGGATAGCGAAGAAGTCGCTATGCTCATTATTGGCCGTGGATATAAACACGTCAAACTCTTCCGAAAAGCCGAGACCCCAGGTATTATTGGTTGTATTGCCCAAAAATTCGAAGTGCTCCGCGCCGGAGTCGAATTGGTATACCCCAGCACCAAACCTGAACGGCTGGCCGCCGATATTGCCCTCAAATCCCGAATAGCCCACGGTTCCCCATACCTTGTTGTCCAACCCGTATTGGAGATGCGATGGGCCGGCATGGGTATCAAACGTACCCCAGCCGTCAATCAGCACTTCACGAACATCTGCCTTGTCATCCCCGTCGGTGTCTTTGAGAAAAAGAAATTCCGGTGCCTGCGCAACGATGACGCCCCCATTGGCAAAGGTGAACGACGTAGGGATGTTCAACCCTTCTGCAAAGACGGTGAATTTATCTGCTTTGCCATCGCCATCGGTGTCCTCGCAGATTGTAATGCGATCGTCCCCTTTGCTGTTGTCGTTCCGCACCGTATTGGGGTAATCCACCGTCTCCACAATCCACAACCTCCCTTTCTCGTCCCACTCCATGGCAATGGGTTTCCTGATGTCGGGCTCGCTGGCAAAGAGTTCCAGCTTAAAGCCAACAGGTACCTGTATCAACGTTTGCGATTCTTCGGCACTGAGCGGCAATTGGTAACGGGGCGGCGGGTCGCGGCGCTCGTAGTTAGGCATGCGACCTTCCTCGTATTGTGGCTGGGCCACCGTATAGGCATCCATCTGCTGCACCGCTTTTTCGCCAACCGCCCAGCGGATACCGCTCTTGACCAGTTGGAGGAAACCCGGATTGCGGAACGTACGCTCGTCATGGCCAAAGGCCGTATAAAACACGCGGCCTTTCCCGTATTCCTTCACCCAGGTATAGGGTTCGCGCCCCGTACTGTCTACCCGCTCCATCAACACTACGATGTCATCGGCAATATGGTCGTGCACGTACGTTTCGTCCCACTCGGTCTCGAACGCAGCGACGCCTTCCATGGCCGGGTGGTCGGGTTTTACGATTTCCGCGGAAAACGCCCCACCGCCATGGCTCTTGAATTGCCCTCCGATCAGCGCTACCACTTCCGGCGAATTGCGGAAGCAATAGGAGGCCGAGTGCAACGGGATGAACCCTTTGCCCGATGCGACATAATCCAATAAGGCCTTCTCTTGGGTAGGGCTGATGGAATCGTGGTTGGCGTACAGAATAAGCCCATCATACCGCTGGAGGTCCTTCCGCGTCAGGTCCTCCGGGTCCACCGAATAGGTGATGTTTATCCCTTCGGGGAAATATTCCTGCGCGAGTATGCCAGCCAATAACTCCGAATCGTGATGCTTACTGGCATGGCCAAGGAAAAACAGTTCCAACCGCCGTGGCCCATCATCGCTACGCTGGCCGCCGCAGCCAAAAAACAGCAGCGGTAGCAAGACCAGCATGAGTAGTCTAATTAATCTTTCCATTTTATTGTTCAAAAGACGTTTATTGATTTATAAATATATATACATCCCTTCCTATTGGACGTTTTTTTCCGACTACAAACGGCGGACCATCAACGGCCCGCCAAGGTAAAGTCTGGCAGTGGGATAAGCTCTCCGCCCTTCAGTGCCGACTCATGCGCCAAGATGCCCACGCAGGTGATATTGGCCGACTGCCGCGCATTGGGGAACGGCTGGCGGCCTTCTATCAACGCGCTTACAAATTCATGCACCAGGTGTGGGTGTGATCCACCATGGCCCGCACCTTGGGTAAAGGACAGGTGCTGGTTGTCGTCCTCGTCATACACCCCCCCCGTGGTAAAATGTTGGATGGGCTTGGGCAGCAGATGGGCGTAGTCCGGGCACTCCACCTCCTCGGGTATCTCGTGCTCTTCCTTCTTGGCCGTGTGCACTACCAACGGATTACCTTCTATCAGTGGCCATTCCACGGCTTTCTTGGAGCCATACACCTCAAAACTTTCCCGGTATTGGCGGGCGGTGTCAAACAACGAGCGGTACACATGCGCACTCAAATCGGAATCCCGGAACTTGATGTGGGCTGTCTCTACAGCGAATGTGGAACCATAATGATGGTGCAGTTCCTCACGGATCGTGCCCGACCCGAAGCAGGATACGTATTCCGCCTCACTGCGCGTAAGGCCCAACACCGGTCCCACGCAATGCGTGGCATAATGCATGGGCGGCAATCCCGGCCAGTAATTCGGCCACCCGTCCATATCTTGTTGGTGGCTGGCTTTGAGGAATTGGATTTTACCCAATTCACCGTTTTCGTAAAGCTCTTTCATGAAAAGGAACTCCCGGGCGTAGACAACGGTCTCCATCATCATGTACGTCAAACCGGTCTCTTCGACCGCCTTCACAATTTGCCGGCATTCCTCCACCGTAGTAGCCATGGGAACGGTGCATGCCACGTGTTTGCCCGCGCGCAACGCTTTGAGCGATTGCTCCGCATGGTTTGGTATCGGCGTATTGATGTGTACCGCATCGACCTGATCATCTTTCAGCAGCTCGTCATAGTCGCGATACCGCTTTTCGATACCGAAAGCGTCGCCGATCTTATTCAAGCTTTCTTCATTGCGTTGGCAGATGGCATACATATTGGCATCGGGGTGCTGTTGGTAAATAGGGATGAACTCCGCGCCGAACCCTAAGCCGACAATAGCCACATTGATTGGTTTTTTGCTCATATTTTCTTTTTTGCTGTTTGCTATTTGCTGTTTACGTATTTATTACCTTATTACCTTATTACCTTATTACCTTATTACCTTATTACCTAAGGAACGTGGATGACGCGGATTAAACGGATTTGAGCAGATCAGTGGCTATCCAAATAATCTGTGCACCTGTCTCGGCTCAGACGAGATCCGCGTTCAATCAGTTACCTGTTATCCACTTCTTCAAAAATACGTGCCCATCGCTTGCGAATGCGTCCTGGCTTTCCGCAAGGTTACGCCAGATGCATACCGCCGCGGCCAGTTCCTTGTTCGCCGGGGTAAAACTCTCGATAGACACCACGCCTTGATAGCCGATGGCTTCCAGCCCGCGCCGGTAGGCATCCCAGCTGGCATTGCCCGTACCGGGCGTACCCCTGTAATTTTCGGATACCTGTACATGGATCAATTTCTCCCCCGACTTGACAATAGCTGCCTCGGGGTCGGGTTCCTCGATATTCATGTGGAACATATCGAGGCATATTTTCGCTGCCGGATGGTCAATGTCGCCGATGAGGCGGAGCACATCATCCACGTTATTGATCAAATCCGATTCGAAGCGGTTCAACGGCTCCAGCGCAATTTCCAGCCCCCTGTTGGCCGCACTTTCGCAAACGACGCGTAGATTGGCCACCGCCCGCTCCCACTCGATGGTTCGCTGTGCCGGCGATACCATACGCGCCTTTCCCACAGCCGAGTACATGGGCCCTGCAAAAAACCGGGAGCCCAGTGCACTTGCAATGTCGAGGCATGCTTCGATATATGCCAGGCCGGTACGTTGCAGCTGTTCGTCGTCGCTCGTTAAATCACGTGTTGGGCCAAATGCACCACATATAATCGCTTCCAACCGATTGGCGGCCAGCGCATCCTTTACCTTGGGAATATCAATTAATCCGGGGTCTTCCACAGCGATTTCCACGGCGCTATACCCAAGGGTGGCGATTTTTTCGAACAGGCCAGCGGCTTCTTCCGCACGGAACGGCGATGTCCACAACCATGTACTTACACCCAATTTAACATTTAATGCCATAGTTAAATAATACGGTTACTATTCGTTTGATTTTAAGCTCTTTCACCTCAACGATCATCTAACCAGCGAAAACACCTAGCTGAACACGCGGCCGAATATCATATTGGCTAATTGTATCTGCTAAGGTAATGGTTTACGCTGCTTCAGCACACCTATTAATTAACAAATATTGACTGTATTTTATCTAAATAACATCGAACCAGCGTGATTAGTGGATAATTAGCTAACATTTTCTTTACAATATATGGGAACATCGGCCGTTTATTTACTTTTGAGATGCCAATAGGACCAAATTAGGAGTTATCATGAATGTTGCGGTAAAAAAAACAGCTATCCAAAAAACCAGGATCCCGGAATCCAACATATTCTTCATCCGGGAGCTGCACGATAGGCATTTCGACCCCACGTGGCATGCACATTCGGAATACCAGCTTTTTCTGGTTGTCGAAGGCACGGGCACCAAATTCATCGGCAACACCGTAAAACCCTTCGATAGCGGCGACTTGACGTTCCTCGGACCGAATATCCCCCACCTTTGGCGTAGTGACGAATGCTACTTCGAGCCGCACAGCGAAAAGATCAGCCGCGGATTGGTTATCTATTTCAATGGGGCCGCTCTCGGACAGCTCATTGAGAAACAGGAATTTGACCAACTGAAAACCTTACTGGAAAAAATTCGGCGCGGAATGGAAATCCATGGGGAGACTGCCCGCCAAACGGCCGTGTTGATGCACGAATTGGTGCATTTGCATGGTATGGAGAGCGTCATCCACCTGTTCCGTATACTCGATTTACTTGCCCAAAGCAAGGAGTACCACCTATTGCACGATGACATGGTGCAATACAAGCTCAAAGATGTAGAAACAAACCGGATCAACATCGTCTACAACTATGCAGCCAAGCATTTCAGGTACAAGATTACCCTGGAGGAGGTTGCTGCGCTGCTGAATATGACACCCACGTCATTTAGCCGCTATTTTACCATGAAAACCAGCAAATCGTTCTCCTACTTCCTTACGGAACTCCGTATACGGAATGCATGTAAGCAACTCTCTACGGAAGAAGCGAAGACGATTGCACAGATATGCTACGAATCGGGCTTCAATACCTTATCTAATTTCAACAAACAATTCAAAACGTTCATCGGGATGACACCGACTGAATACCGCCAGAAATTCCTGACGCTCTAACCTACACCCCAAACCGCTTCCTTAGCGTGACCCCATAGGTAGCCGGACGTCCCAAATGCACGGCTGCAAACCCAAAATCGTATGCGTAGTCAGCATAGCGCTTATCAGCGAGGTTCTGCCCCCACAAGATGAGCTCGTATCCTTGAAAAGAGTAGCCTACATTGGCATTCAGCAGGCTATACGCTTCCTGCCCCAGTGTATTCTCTACGTTGAAGTACTGTTGACCAATGAACTTACCATACACGCCCAACTGGAACTGCTGCTGTTTGGACTTGCCGATTGGCAACACATATTGCGCACCGAGAAAGCCGGTCCAATCTGGCGTGAACACCGGGCGGTTGCCTTCCAATTGCACATTGCCGCCTTCGCCCGCGGTATTCAAATCGAGGTAACGGGCCCGGGTAAATGCCACGTTGCTCCAAAGGCTCACATTGCGCACTACTCGTGCGGTGGCTTCCAGTTCGAGGCCCATGCTCGCCATACGGCCAGTATTCTGCGTCACCGTGATGGCGTCGGGCAACACCAAGGTAGGTACCTGCGCGTTGTGTACACGGGTATAAAACGCGGCCACATTCACTTCAAGCTGCCTGTTCAAGAATGCATTTTTGGCACCAACCTCTATATTGTCGCTGTACTCCGGATCGAACGCCCGTAATGACGCTTCGCTGGGGTCGGATGAGAGTTGCGAAATACCTCCGGCACGGAAGCCCCGGGAGTAGCTGCCATATACATGGCTACGGTCGTGGAAGGCATATTTGGCGCTGAAGCTTGGGCTAAGTGCGTGGAAATCGGCAGAAGCCGACGTATCCGGTTGCAGCACCATTACGTCACCTCCATCGGGCTGGAATTCACCACGGGCGTCCAACGCCGCATGTTCGTAATCATAACGCAATCCCGCTTGGAGTTCCCACCCATTACCAAACCGGAATCCTAGTTGTCCGAAAACCGCTACGCCTTGGTTAATGGCCGAGTTGGTTAGAATACTGGTCGTATTCGCTGGTGCGCCCATCATCTCGGCCTGTGTGCCGAAGTGGGTGCCCTGCTTGGTGGGCGCATCTTGGTGGAATAGGAATGTCCCCGCCGTCCAATTAATCGGACTATTTTTCGACGGCGCCGAAGACAGCTTAAATTCCTGCGTAAACGCTTTCACGTTGTTCCAGTCTTTGCCATAATCATTCACAATGGAAACCATGTCTAATACTGAAAAATCCCCGTCAATCGGGTTCCGGTAGTACCGATGGTTTGATTGGAACGCAGACTGCGAACTGAAACTGATGGCATTGCCAAAGTGATTGATGGAGAGCGACGCGTTGCGCGACTCGTCAACCATGGTTGTCTTTGCGTCCTGACTTACGCGGAAAGGGGCTTTAAACGTTTCGTCCAGCCCCATGCTCAATGCAAACGCACCATCGTTCCTGTTGGAGACGTGTTTGAAATTGAGTGTCATCGCCCATTGGGTGTTTAGCAGGTATTTCAAGTAATAGTTGCCAAATACCGCATGTTGTTTGTCGTAATTAGCGTCGTCGTAGTTGGTATAGAACCCATCCAAGCCGTTGTATAACAACGACGCGCCAACGAACAGCTTGTCTTTTACAAGGGGTGTATGCAGTCCCGCCAGGTATCGTTGCTGTCCGTGGTTGCCCAAATTGATTTCGGTAAGGCCCGTGGTCTGATTGGTGGGTTGCTTGGTCACAATATTGATGACCCCGCCCATTGCATTCCGGCCGTAGAGCGTTCCCTGTGGCCCACGGAGTACCTCTATCCGCTCCACATCCTGCAAATAAGGGATGTAAGTATCCAGTCCGAATTGGTTTACCCCATCCACGTAAGTAGCCACCGCTTGGTTATAGGAAGTGGTGGTAATCCCGCGCAGTGATGCCACATTGCGGCCATCACCCGGATTGGCCATGTTGAGGTTCGGTACTACGGCCGTTACGTCCATGATGTTCCACATATACTGCTGCTCTACCGCTTTGCTGCTGACTACCGACAAACTCGCCGGGACATCATGGGGGTCGCTTTCCATTTTCTGCGCGGTAACGACCGCCTCATCCAAGCGGTGCTCAACACGGCCCAGTTCGACATCGACCGACAGGTTGCCCGCTACGATCACTTTATGGTTTTCGGTGGCATACCCCACAGCACTGACGCGCAACACATGGCTACCCGAAGGGACATTTGCGAGTACGAAGTTCCCCTGCTCATCGGTGGCGGTTGCCAAGGTAGAATTTAACACCTGTATGCTGGCCTTCGGTAATCCCTCATTATCGGGTGAAAGCACTTTACCACTTACCGTATACTGGGCCTGCGCAGCAATAGTTGCTACCACCACACATGCCATTACTAAAAACACACCGCGTAAAGACGCGCCAACCTTAGATATACTTATCATTCGTTTCCCTTGCTTTGAATTTTCTTTGAGACGTGGCGAAATTACTATAATTCCCGCTATAAATGCAAGTAACGATATCTTTATCAGCCCTTCTATTCCAACATAATTTCATATATTGGTGGCCTGACAAACCGTAGCTAATCATTTCAAAGCCGTTATGCGACTTCTTCTTCTAAGCATCTACTTCTTATTATTGTCCCATCTACTTGCCGCTCAAAACAATGGCACCATCAAAGGACTGGTGGTAGACGCAAACAAACAGCCGTTGGAAAAAGCAACCATCGCAGTTGTTTCGTTGAAGGACTCGATCGTGGTCACCTATTCCTTAACCGACAATGAGGGTAGGTTCAACCTAATAAAGATACCGACGTCGAAAAAGTTAGGGGTACATATCACCCACGTAAGCAGTTCGCCTTATAGCCATGAGTTTACATTACAGGCTGGCGAGACGCTTACACTTGACACGGTGCTGATGACCGGCGTAAACTTGGACGAGGTAGTGATAACGCAGGTAGCGCCCGTCCGGCTGATCGGCGACACGTTGGAATTTAAGGCTGATTACTTCAAGACCCGTCCCAATGCCAATGTGGAGGAACTGCTCCAGTTGCTACCGGGTCTCCAAGTCAATGTGGACGGTTCGATTTATTACCAGGGCAGGCAAGTTTCCGGCGTACGGGTCAATAACAAAGATTTCTTTACGCAGGACCTCACGATAGCGACACGCAACCTGGACGCTTCGTTGATCGATGCCGTGCAGGTGGTGAAAGACAAGGGTGAATCTAAACGGGAGATCCTGGACGACACGGATTTGCCCATCATTATCAACCTGAAGACAAAAAAGGAATTTGTGAAGGCCAACTTCGGGAAATTCTATGCCAGCGGCGGCACACGCGATCGCTATGAATCGGGCGCCCTCGTCAATACGTTCCGCGATACCTTGCAGATCAGTTTTATCGGCTATGCCAACAACCTAAGCCGCCAGGGCTTCGACTACAGCGAACTGGGCCAGTATGGTGGGTTGAACCGCGCAGAGAACAACTCGTTTAGTTACATGAGTTATGGTGGATTGCAAAACAAGGTTTCAATAGGCATAAACGCAAACTACGACATTGCCAAAAAACTGAAAGCCAATTTGATGTATACATTTGAGCAGCAGAATGATTACGTAGACAACAAAGGCATCAATTCGAACTTCTATGAGTCGATCACTGAAATCGCGAACAACCACCACCATGCTACGTATAAAAATTATGGGCATAATGTGCGAGCGTTTGCGAGGTACCGGCCCGATACCACCGCCACGGTATCGTTAGACGTCAATGTGGCATTCCGCCGGAACGTGAACGAAAACTACGGCAATTCGAACAGGCATCGGGATGAAGGCACGCAGGTGCAGGAGAGCGAAAACAACAACAACAGCTCCTCGGGTAACCGGAATCTCCGCTATAGCCTCTATGCAGAGAAAAAATTGCCCGCATCGAAAATACTCCTATCGTTCCAACAAAACACCAGCGTCCAGCGATTGGAAAACTCCAATAGCCGGAACTCCTTCAACCGGTATTACCTGTTTAACGACAGTACCGTTAACCAAGGGGTACTGGAACTAACCAACGGCGACAATGCTTCCATCAACAATCGATTAAACGTACAAGTGCCCATCCGCGAACAACTGAATTGGGATGTGTATACCCAGTATGACTGGCAATTGGATCGCAATATGGAGGACATAGACAGCAAAATAAATACAGATGTGTATGAAAGCAGAAACGACATCGCCAATAACAAGCAGGGGCGGTTTAACTTCCTGTACATCGGTACCCGCGTAAATGCTTCCTTATTTAACAAAAAGCTACAGATTACGGCGGGCATCGAACAATTGGACGTAAGCCGCAACTATCATTATTACGGAAAAGTAGCCGATTTGGACGATAGGCACCGTTATTGGTTACCTCATGCTTCATTGCGCTATGCCGGCCTGCAACTGTCGTACAACAAACAGGTACGGCTACCCTCCTTCTACCGAATCGTAGCGGTAAATTCAGACCTTTACCCTACCTCGCTGACCATCGCCAGCCCTTATTTCAACAACCAGTCGGAACAAACGGGGCGTATAAGCTATTACAAACGGTTTGCAAATGCCCACCTCAACCTCAACGCTACGGTAAACTACACGGTCTACGATTCCTCGATTGGCTCGAAAACGACGTACGATGTAAGCAGCTCCGAAAACACGCGAACCTATTACGAGGCCCCCGGAACCGCGCGCCTGTTTGGGTACGTCGGTATTAACAAACGTATCGCACAAAATAAGACATGGAACATCAATTGGAATGTCTCCGGGAATGGGTCGACGAGCGAATCGTACAGCATGGTGAATGGCGAAGAAAATAGGGCACAGCATTTATATGGCAATTTGAACAGCAGCCTTACAATAACCTACAAGACCAAATTTACGGTAATACCTACCTATGGGTTTGGCTTTAACAGGAGCAAGAATCAGCGGCAAACCGCTAATTTCCGCGACATCGAAAACGTAAACCATAGTATCGGCGGCATGCTGCGGTTGGACGACATCCGTAAGTTCCGTTTGGAAACTTCCTATACGGTGAGGAACCAACCCCAAAGCTTACGCAATGAGCGCACCAACTTGCATTTGGTGAATGCTTCGCTCTACTACCCCATCATGCAGCGGAAAGGGGAATTGAAGTTGACGGCTTTTGACATCCTCAATCAAAATCAAAATATTTCCATGGGGGGATATGGCAACTCCAACTATTACAATGAACAATTGACCTTACGGCAATATTTCATGTTGGGATTGGTGTATAAGTTCTTAGCAACTTCGAATTAAAGGTAAAAAACCCGCCACACTGTGTGCTGTGGCGGGTGAGTAACGTCCTTGCCCGTTTCGACTACTAGCTTCCCCCCACGCCGATAGGTGTGGTTAGCCTCGTGACGGAAGGAAGCCGAACGGTAACGACAAATGTACCTTCCATCAGTACCCGAAAATCGAACACTGGATTTACATTCAGATTTTGATATCCATCGATAATCGCAAACTGGTTGGGAATACGGTAATACATTTTGTACAACCAATCATATCCGGTTGCATCCACGTAGTTAGCCAGCGGAAAAGGGCCGACTTCAAAGTCACAAATCAGCGCGGTATCTGTTTCGATTACAGGGTTAAACTTCGCATACGTTTCAAACATCGGGCGATCGCCGCGTCTCACGACCTCACCATTGGCCGGATTGAAAGGATTGCCGTTTTTATCGACTATCTTAAGAATAACACGCGCACCATCCGTCGAAACACGCTCGCAAGATAACTGCGGCGCGGGGGTGTCGTAAAAGGTCTCCGAAGCATCGGAACCGGTTGCTGCCTGATAATTCACTTCAAACATGTCATCAATCGTCGGTTCAACCACTTCAATTTCGCCCATGTTTTCGAATAATCGGGTGGCTTTGGGATTGGTCATCTCGATATCAAAAGTGTAACTGCCCAACGGGAGATTGCTGGAAGAACGATTAAAGACCAACTGTCCGCTAACCTCATTAAACACCATGGGAGGTGTCATAACCACTTCCCGTTTGGCATCCAATAGGGCCACCGTGGTGTCGGTCTGCGCATTAAAGACCATCCCGCTTTTAAACATCTGCACCTCATATTCCGTAAAGAACTCTTCGGGCGCAGACTGCCCCGTTTCTTTATCGCGCAGGTTTAACAATTTGTAACTGAAGGGTGGCGTAGAACCATCTGTTTCAATCCGGTCGGAGGCCACATATGCCATCCCTCGCTGTACATAGATCGTCCCATTGACATACCGTACATTACCACTTAAAAACCCCTTTTCAATTTTTGAACAGGAATAACCGACAACAATAACGGTAATAAGTCCCAGGATAAATATGATATTCCGTTTCATATGAATTATTCTTTTTTATAAACCAAGTTAATTACCTGCGGTGGGCTCCCTGTTAAACATGAGCCGATGATTGTCAGACAAAACGTGCAACACTCCGGTAGTCGTAATGATGCCCGATGTTTGGCAATCGTACGATAAGTCCTGCTCTTCGTCTGAAATCACCATACCTTCCGGGAAATCGCTATCGAGCGTACCGGCAACGCGTGTGAAGTTCACATAATACACCCAATCGGTATACCCCCCGTTGGTCCGCCGCAGGCCGAGCATCAGTTGCACATTATCCTCGGGCCCGAATTTGCTCACGTAATAGGTCCCGTCCGTATTGAGCTGCTCCCGATGGATGGGTCCGTCAAACATGTACATCTTGAGCGAGTCCAACGCTTCCACCGCTATATCCCTTATGCCAAAGTCTATATTCTCATCGCCCAGCTCGATAATCTTCTTCTGCCGCTTTGCCGATACGTACGGAGCCACGCTGTAGTTTGTGCTGGCAAAAAAGGTGATATCGCTGTTTACCAAGTCCTTCATCCCCGCTCTATCGATGATAGCGACCAACGAGTCAAACTTCGGATGCGAGGCGAGGAAGTCATACGTCGTCATATCCACAAAAGGACTCGCCGTGCCACCATCATTGATATAGGCATCGCTTTCGCACGAAAGGTAGCTAGCAGCCAACGCGAGGAAAGGAATTATTAGATTAAATTTTTTCATCAGAATATTTTTTAAATGGTAATGAAGCCGACATAAATCATTCATAACCTTTTGTTTACGGCGATTCATGCAGGTTTCATTTTCTTTTAATTCTACACTTCAACAAAAATTTCCATTCCACTTAAATTTTACCGATCCAATAACTGGTCTGCGTCATGTTAAGGTTGTTCGTAAACAAAGCCGGTGCCACTGGCCAGTAAAATCCGCCTTGTCTAAACCGCGATTCGGAAAGCCAGGTAATAAACTGCGGATACTGTCTTGTGCGTATCAGATCGTAATAAAGATGGCCTTCAAGAAAAAGCTCCTTCCCCCGTTCGAGCGCGTACTGGTACATGGCTTCATCCTTCGTGATGTTTGCCGACAGTAGGGCTTCGGAACCGTTCCGGGTACGGAATCCATTGATAACGGTCACGGCATCGGCAATACGTCCTTGATACAGTGCAATCTCGGCCTCCAACAGCAACATGTCGCTATACCGGAACAGGATCAGGTTATTACTCAGGTACGCGGAATTAGCACTCCGGTATTCAACTTCGTGGTATTTGATACAAGTGGGTTGATCCAGCGAAAGGTCGGTGAAATTTTTGCGGTATCGCACATCTGCATTGTCGGTAAGCATAGCGGCCGTCACCTCGATACCATCGGGATATTCGTCGTTATAAACCGTTTCCCCTACCGTTGCGGCGTGGTCAATCCATTCCCACTGGTTGAGCGATGTGTTCCATACCCAGCCCCAGCCCCTATATTCTTTGGAAAAATGGGTGGTCAGGTACTCGGGCCGCACAAAAAAACGCGAATAGGTGGCGCTGTTGTAGCTGATATGTGCCTGCCGTAGAAAGTTGGAAGCAATGTGCGACGCAGATCCCTCCAAATGGTCTTCACTGGCGGCAAGCTCAAAAATACCCTCGGACGACTTCCCGATAAACGTCTGGTAATAATTTGCGGTATCCACCAAGCTGTAACCTCCGTTTTCCTTCAACGCGGTTATCGCCTGTTGCGCTTTGTCTACGTCTTCCATGATCGGCAGATCACTGGCCACATCGGTAGTCGTGGCTCGCCAGAGATACAGATGCGCAAGCAAGGCGTACGCCGATCCTTTGTTTGCGGTAACTTTTGCCTTGTCATTGTCTGTATATCCCCACTGCAACAATCCGGCGGCAGCGTTGCAGTCTGCTTCAATCTGTGCCATAATCTCGCCCTTCGGCGATCGGCCCAGGAAATCTTCATTGATCGGATCGGCGGAGGTGTTTAGTACCAGTGGCACATCTCCCCATGTACGCGTTAGGTAAAAATAGGCCAACGCCCGGATAAAATAGGCTTGTCCCATTACATCATCCAAAAACTCACGGGGATCCGCTTGGTCATCCAATAAAGACTCATCCATGTCATCTGCCCTTTCCAGCAACAGGTTACACATGGTAATCGTCTTATAGTATTTCGTCCAATCCCCATAGGATTCAATGTTGTATTGGAACGTGAAATCCCCGCTCTGGATACCTTCCAGCCCATCCCCTACGTATTGGATGGTAAAGTAATTCCCCGGTACGGCATCACCGTACATGTAGTACCGGCCTGCATTATTGAAGTTGCCGCTGGTCACCGCATCCCGCAACAGCGCGTAGGCCCCGGCCAACCCGCTGTTAACGTCGTTGCTTGATTGCCAAAACTCACCGACAAACGTGGAGTTCTTCGGTTCTTCTATTAAAAATTTACTGCATGATGCACTTACCACCAGCAGCACTGCACATAGACTTCTGTATATCAAGATATGTTTCATAATCATTCCCCCTATAACGTTATTTCCACTCCTATAGTAAACTTGCGTGGTATGGGAAACCCATTGCCATTGTATTCCCCGTACTGATTGACGGCTTCGGCATCCGGCAACTGTTTGGAGGCCTTCCAAGTGAGCGCATTGTCGAGTATGCCATAGACCCTGAACTGACCTATCCCCAACCTATCCAGAAACTGTTGCCCCAAACGGTAGGAAAGGATTACGTTTTTCAACCGGACATAGCTGCCGTCTTCTAGAAAGAAAGACTGGGCCGAAGTGTAATAGTAGCGATAGGTGCCAATATCGATCTTGGCATACTTGGCTTGATCATCCGATTGCATCCAGATATCATACTTGCTCAGATCAGGCAATGCCCTGCCGGCCATGCCCCCCACGTTGCCCGACGAGTTGGCGCCGAAGGCATCCGACTCATACAGGTTGAGCACATCCCGATCTAGCGTAAAGTTGATAAAAAATGAAAAGTCGAAATTTTTGTAACTGAAGCTATTTGTCCAGCCACCGTACCACTTGGGGTTGGGATCACCCATCGGAATTTTATCCGGGTTGATGCCGCTGTTGAAAACGTCCGTGAAAAAGTCACCGTCTACATCGCGGAATTGAAACATACCCTCGCCATAGGTACCGTTGCTATTGCTGAATAGTTCACCGGTATAGGGGTTTATCGGCACGTCATTCATATTGGCGTATACCCCCAAGGTTTCGTACAGGTAAAAAGCATTGATGGGGCTACCAATCGAAAGGATGTGCGACTTGTCAAACCGATCGCCAGACATGATGAGGTCCCTGCCTCCGTTGGGCAGGCTCATAATCGCATTCTTGTTGTAGGAGATATTGAAGTTTGTACGCCAATTGACCTTGCTGCTACGCGGAAGCGGGCTGGCACTGAGGATAAACTCCACGCCGGAGTTTCGGACACCTACCGAGTTGGTCTGCGCATAATCATACCCGGTGTTGGTGGGTAGTTGTACGGCAAACAGCTGGTTGGAGGTCTCTTTATTGTAAACGTCGGCAGAGAGGCTCCATTTGCCATTATACAAATCCAGGTCGGCACCGATATTCCAGCTCTCGCCCTTCTCCCAGGTAAGGTCATCTTGCGCTACCCCGCTGGTAAAATTGGGTGTAATGGCAGACACGCCATTATAGGAGCCGGCATTGGCCCCGGCGTAGCCCCCGTTATTGACCGAATAGAGGTTAAATGCAAGGTAGTTCTCCCGGGGTAGGTTGCCCGTGGCTCCGTAGCTTCCCCTTATTTTCAGCATGGATATGCTCGGGTGGTTTTCCAAGAACGATTCTTCGGATAGCAGCCAAGCCGCCGAAGCCGCAGGAAACCATCCCCATTGGTTATTCTTACCGAACCGCGACGATCCATCCGCACGGATGCTACCGGAAAAGATGTAACGGCTATCGAAATCATAGCTCAGCCGAGAGTAATAAGATACGAGGCCCCAAGCCTGGTAATCGGAAAAAGTCCCGATATTATCCTGCAGGAAACCCTGCACTACCTGGATTTGGTCAGACTGCCCGTAGTTTCCGGAAGACTCCATTTGTTCATACTTGTCGTGCTGGATATCCTGGCCGGCCAATACAGACAACGTATGCTTGCCGTACGTATCGTTATACGTTAAGTAATTGGAAAGCAAATAGTTTTCTTGCGCTGAAGACCACGCGTACACAAAGTTGCCCAGGTTGGCATTCAATCGGCTGGGGATGTTGTAGTTTCGTTTCCCTGTATTGTAATTGAACGAAGTTTGCGATACGAATTGCAACTCAGGCAGCAATTGCGCATTCACGTTGAAGTTCAAGCTCAATTGGTTGGTGATGTTATTGTCCAGATCGTCATCAAACCCATCGGTTAGAAAAGAAATGTAGTCTTCCGAAGGATTATATAGGGATGAAGGCATGTTGCCGGCGCTCAACGGAAATGGGCTGACGTCATTTTGATCGACATTTCCCCGTGCGCGATCCATATAGGTATAGGCGATGATGGGGTTAATGGTGAGCTTTTCCTTCAGCGCTTTGCTCACCAGATTAAGCCGTGTGGACATACGCTTGAAACCGGTGGCTTTCACTACGCCGTCCTCATCATAGATATTGGCACTGAACCGGTAATTGGAAGTACCACTGCCACCGCTTATACTCACGTCAGCATTGTTCACCAGTCCGCGCTGATAAAACAAGTCCTGCCAATTGGTATTGCCGTTGAACGCCGGATTCAAGCTATCCGTCAATAGATAGGTCAGGTTGGCTTGTTGGGCTATGGTCAGCTGGTTTTCGATAATTTGCATTTTCTGGCTCCGTTCGGCACTCCCCAAGGCAATGTCGCGCAGGTTGGGACGTACGGTAAGTCCGGTATAACCCGTAATCATGACCCGGGGTTCTCTGTTATCGCCTTTTTTGGTGGTGATCAATACGACCCCGTTGGCCGCCCGTGAGCCATATATGGCAGCTGCAGATGCGTCCCGCAATATTTCCACCGACTCAATATCGTTGGGATTGATACCCGCTAGGTAACTCGTACCCGTTCCGGTATTGAGGTTTGAGTATTGCTCCGTAGGCTGGGGAACGCCGTCCACTACGTAAAGTGGGCTACTGAGCACCTGTGCCTCATCATAATTGGAACTGATGCCCGTAGAACCACGCACATAGACTGTGGAGACCCCTCCGGGCGACCCGGAAATATTCTGGACATTGACCCCGGCCAAGCGACCCTGCAAGATAGACTCGAAACTGGCCGCCGGGATATTCTCCAACTCTTTGCCTGAGATGCTGGAAATCGCTGCCGTGTTCTTCTTCTTACTTACTGACTGATAACCAATTACTACCACCTCATCGAGCGAGCTCAATGATTCGTACAGCACGAAATGGATGGGCAAACTGCCATCTACGGTAATCGTTTCCGGGTCAAAGCCCACTACCTTGGCTTGCAACACCGCGCCTTGGGCCGCCTGGATGGAAAATTGCCCCTGATCATTGGTCTGCACCGAGTTGCTTGTGCCACGTACGGTAACGGAGGCCGCAGGCAACGGATCCCCGTTACCATCTTTCACCGTTCCGGTAATCGTTTGCTGCGCCATCAAGGAAACTGACAACAAGAGACCCGCGACGATTAGTAATGTTTGTCTCATAGTGTACATACTAAAAATGAATAAAAAATTGACTTACTGCTTTTGGTGCTCGGTGTTTCCGAACTACGGAAACGGGCTGTTGATTTTCTCATGCATATTTGCGGGATTGTTTCAAAGAATTAATTTAGTAACTCCAACACGTCAAACCCAAGCGTGCAATCCATGGCACACCGGCCCCCGCCATCAATTCGTCTTGGAAATATTGGTTAGCTCTTGATTACCAATGACAATTCAAACATAGAGAGGAAATCGGCTGCGAACAAACCGGATATTGGCCAACTTTTACTATTATTTAACCTTGATATAACCCGTATGTTACTTGAAGTATTAGTCTGTATGCAGGAAATGGCGGCACAATTACTAAGTGTACCGCCAGCGGGCCTTGTTACCGAGGATAGCCTTGATCAATCGCGGCCTTTTTGCCACGCCGGAGGGTCCACACCCAACAGGTGCTTCACGAAAAAGTCGCGCCGCTTCTTCTCGCCATACTCTCCACCCGACGTGTGCCCTGCCCCCGGTATGACCACCAATTCGTGCTCTTTGTCGGCTTTTATCAACGCATCCACCACCTGCATGGTCGATGCAGGGTCAACATTGTCATCCACCTCACCCACAATAAGCATCAACTTGCCTTCCAGTTTATGGGCATTGACCACATTGGAACATTCCGCATATTGCGGCCCGATGGGATAGCCCATCCACTGTTCATTCCACCACATCTTGTCCATGCGGTTGTCGTGGCAGCCGCATGACGATACGGCAACCTTGTAAAATTCGGGATGGAACAGCACCGCGCCGGCTGCGTTTTGGCCGCCGGCGGATGTACCGTATATACCTACCCGATCCAGGTCCATATACGGGTATTTCGCGGCGGCGGCTTTCATCCACAGGATCCGGTCAGGAAAACCGGCGTCCTTGAGGTTTTTCCAGCAAACATCGTGAAAAGCTTTCGAACGGTTGGACGTGCCCATACCGTCTATCTGTACCACAATAAAACCCAGTTCGGCCAGCGCTGCCATGCCTTGCTGCGTACCGAAGTTCTTGGGCACAAACGAGCCTTGCGGCCCTGCATATATATTCTCGATAACGGGATAGGACTTATCTGGGTCGAAATGGGACGGCCGGATGATCACCCCCCAGATGTCTGTGGTCCCGTCGCGCCCCTTCGAGTGGAATACTTCGGGATAGTTCCATCCGGTAGCCAACAGGGCACTGGCATCTGCTTTTTCCAACGCCAACAATACCTTGCCGTCATCCGTACGGCGAAGCACCGAAACCGGCGGCGCATCCACACGGGAGTACGTATCTACGAACACCGAATGGTCCGACGAAAAAGTGGCTTGATGGTTACCGTTTTCCGGGGTAAGTGCGGTAAGGCCCGACCCGTCGAAATTGACCCGATAGTATTGCACAAAATAGGGGTCCTGATCGGCCGCATGGCCGCTTCCAGTGAAAATCAGGTACCGCTTATCCTCATCTACGTGCACCACGCTGCGTACCACCCAGTCCCCTTGGGTTATCCGGTTTTTCACTTTGCCGGTATGGCCATCGTACAAGTAAAGATGGTTCCACCCGTCGCGTTCCGATGCCCAAATGATTTCCTTCCCGTCGCCGATATCCCTGCGGAAACGCTTGCCGCTGTAGTCGATAAACGTACGGCTGGTTTCAACAACCAGCGACTTTACGGCACCGGTCGACGCATCCATTGAAAAAATCTCGTACCGTTGATGGCCGCGCTGGTTGTATTCGAACGTAAAGGCCCGGCTGTCTTCGCGCCATTCGAGGCGCGATAAGCTGTATTGGTTGGGGATCAATTCCGGGTCGACCGCAAACGATTCTTTACTATCTACGCAGAAAAGCACCGGTTGATACTGAGGCAGGGCATCGCCGGGCTTCAGGTAATTGCGCTCCTGGAGGATCGGTTGCAATTGCGTACTCGGCGAAGATTCGACAAAGTATATTTTCCGCTGGGTATTGGGGCGCACTTTATTCACGGCCAGTTTTTTCGAGTCGGGCGACCAAGCGATGAATGGCGAATACGCATATCCCAACGCACCGTCGTAGCTCAGTTGGACTTCCCTCTTATTACCTTGCCGCTGACGCACATACACATTATAATTTTTGACATAGGCTACCCAATTGCTATCCGGCGACGGGATCTCCCTCGTTTCCCCTTCATTACGATCGCCCCAATAACCTTGCCTTCCCCACCGACGCGGCTCGGGCTTCCGACCGGTATCGCCAACTTCGTAATCAGCTAAATCAGCGCTCCACACTTTACTAAACGCATCAAATTCGATTTGGTCGCTTCCCTTGTAGGCGATGCTGCTAAACGGGAGGCTATCGGCTTTGACAACTTCACCGCTGGCCAAGGCCAGGGCAGCGGCTACCTTCGCATGGTCAAATGCCTCCTTTTTCGTCCGTTCGTCGGCATCGACCAACATAAAACGGCGTCCTTCGGGCGTGTTGTTCACGTACCAAAGCCGGTGCTGACCTTCCAGCCATGAAAAGCTATTGGGCGAATAAAACACCTTGTTGCGGGTCGTTTCCCCAAAAGCGGCAGCCCGTTTGTAATCGGCGGCGGTTCCCTGTCCTCGGGCGTCCCCGAATACCGCCAAGCAAATAACGATGAGGTTGAAGTAAGATAAATTTAGTTTCATGATATCGTTTAATTTAGTCGGTAACAAAGCATAAATCCCACAACCCACAGAGTGGTACCTCTTTCCGTATCAAGTGCTTTCGGATGAAGGCTTCTTGCGGATCAAATAGTACACAGGAATACCCAATGCCGCGATGATAATGCCCGACCACGTATAGGTTGGTTTGTAAACGGCCATCAATGCAATGAAAACAACGCCCATTACGATATAAATCATCGGTAGTACCGGATAGCCGAATGCTTTATAAGGGCGGGGAATATCCGGCTGTGATTTCCGCAGCCTGAAGATACCGATAATGGCAAGTACATAAAAGATAACCACCACGCTGGAGATCATATCCAACAGGTCGCCATACTTTCCGCTTAGGCACCAAAGCGCTGCGATAACACATTGTAGCCACAGCGCCACCCCCGGTACCGAGAACCGATTCAACAACCCCACTTTACGGAAGAAGAGCCCATCCTGGGCCATTGAATAATACACCCTGGCCCCCGCCATGATAAGTCCATTGTTGCACCCGAAAGTGGAGACCATGATCATCACGGCAATCACCGTAATACCCATGGGACCAAATATTTCCTGTGCTGCCGCCATGGCCACACGGTCCTTGTCTGACCCCGCCATTTGTTCCATGGTAAGCACGCCCGTATACATCAGGTTGGTAAGCAGATACACTACGGTAACGATGATTGTGCCAAGCGCCAAGCTCAACCCTACATTGCGATGGGGGTTCTTTATCTCTCCCGCTACCGATGACGAGGCGTGCCAAGAATCGCTGCTGAAGATGGCGCCCACCATCCCGGCGGCAATGGCACCCAACGCGGCGAACATCGTGTAATCGGATAGGGACCCATCGGCAGCCAGCCGGCGGAGGTTCCATGTGTCGCCGGATAGCCAATTGCTCCGCCACACCTCACCATCGAATGCCAGCAGCCCGAAAAGCACTAGGCCCAGTAAACTGACAATCTTGACGATGGTGATCGATGTCTGTACGGCCTTGCCACTATTGACCCCGCGGGTATTGACAATCGTAAGCACCAAAATGACCACAATAGACACAAGCTGGGCAGCAGACACCTGTAAAAATCCCAGATCCCAAAGGATGACGTCTTCATCCAGCTGCGGTAGCAGGTACGCCGTAAATTTGGCAAACGCCACCCCCACTGCGGCAATGGTGGCGGTCTGAATGACCGTGAAAAATGTCCAACCGAACACAAAGCTCACCAATGGGCTGTACGCTTCGCGCAGGTAGATGTATTGTCCGCCGGCCTTGGGGAACATCGCACTCAACTCGCCGTAACTCAAGGCGGCGGTGAGGGTCATGAAGCCCGTAATGAGCCAAACGACCATGAGCCATCCTGCACTTCCCGTATTACGGGCAATGTCGGCACTTACTATGAAAATCCCCGAGCCGATCATGCTCCCCGCCACCAGCATGGTCGCATCCATCAACCCCAAGGATGACCTAAATCCGCTAGTCGTCTTATTCATGCCGATCGATTTGGGTGGTGCATCCGATTAGTCAATGTCATAAAATTTCCAAGTCGGTTCATAATCCTTTGTTAATTTTTGGTTGGTCAACGTAGCCCGCACCATTTCGATGGGCAGGTAATTTTGCTTGATAACGGCTTCATGAAATTCCTCGAACGTCATCTTACCACTGTCTACCAGTTCGTTTTTGATACTGAACAGCTGAAGCCCCCCCACAAGATACGCCAGTTGGTACAATGGGCTATAATTGGCTTCAAACGAACGCTTCACCTCACCGTGCGCATTGGCCGGCTCGTGCCCCACACGGTCTACCAAGTAGTCGATGCATTGCTGAGGTGTCCACTCGCCGGTGTGGAACTTGATGGAAAACGTGATGCGCGCACAGCGGTGCATCCGCCAGAAAAGCATGCCAATACGCTCTTCGGGTGTTTTGGCAAACCCCTGGTCATATAACAACAACTCCCAGTAGAGCGTCCAGCCTTCCGTCCAAAAAGGCGTATTGAACGCATCGCGGCGATAAGTTTTGTAACGGCTGTTCATGAAATATTGCAGGTGATGGCCGGGCACCAATTCGTGCTGCACCGTACCTCGCGAGAAATAGGGGTTGTTCCCCCGCATGCTCATCAACTTCTGGTCATGGCTCATCGAGTTGGTGGGATATGACACGCTGATTTCCCGTCCGCCGGTGAAAAATGGGTTCACCAACTGCCTCTCCGGGGTCATCATGATCATTCCCCATGTTTCTTCAGCAAGCGGCGGTATGGCCATCAACTTATGCTCTTCGATGAAATGCAGGGCATCATCATGGAGCTTGATGATCAGTTCGGGTTGTTTGCCGGGAGGCACATAGCTATTTTTCACCTTTTCCTGAGCCGCTTTCCAATCGTCACCAAACCCCATTTCGCGCGATGCCTTCAGCAGCTCGGCTTCGCACCATGCGAACTCCCTGTCGGCAAGCGCTAACAATTCTTCAGCGGTATAGGCAATCATCTCCTGCTTAAGCTGGCGGTCGAATGCTTCGCGGCCTATGGGTTGGCCAACGATATGGCTGCCATCATCGAATGGTTTGGCATCGTTTTTTGAACGAACTAGCTTTTCATATTCAGCTAGGCCCTCATCCAGTGCCTGGTAGGGCTGGGGCACCCACCACGTAAACATGGGGTCGTAGCCATTGTAGAAATCGAATGCACTTTGGAGGCGGGATTTCAACGCTGACACCGCCCCCGCAAGGAAATTGGCGTCGCTGTGTGGTATTTTTTCCAATGCCTCCACCATCTCTTTGGCACTACCGAGCACATCGAGTGCACCGTCCAGCTGTTGGGCGATGGCTTCGCCCTCTACGCTTGTTCCGCGGCGGCGCGTTGCTTCAAAGCTATAGATCGTTTCGGCAAAGGGCAGGTATTGCACGACGCGCCGGTAGTGCTCGCTTTCCGCTTCCAGTTGGTCCACATGGGCCTCGATCTTCCTTTTCAACAATACGTAATCTACCTGGCCATGTATGCTCATCCCGTCGAAATCCAATTGACCGAGTTTACCGAGGTAATCCTTGTCCAATTGGCGTAAGCGCGCCCGCTGTTCGGGCGAGTTGAGCACCTGCATGCCCCAACGGCCATACCCACCGGATCCCATCGGGCCATAGAAATAGCCGATGGCACGCACATCTTGCTCATATTGCACCACCAGCCCCGATGCCTCGCTCGCTTGCTCATAGAGGCTGGTAAGCCTTGCATCCTGCTGCGCAGCAGCCCACGTTGGAATTGAAGCCACAAAAAACAATACAACAAGACCACTCCTTATTTTACGTACCATAACGACAATGATTAGACCATCAAACCAACAGCAAACGGTGCTCAAAATGGGTTAGCGATCGAAGGGTCAACTGCCCGCGAACCGTAGTAACAAATATAGGGCAAGAAGGAGTGTATATATAGTCACATATTAACATTTCTTGCCCCGATTTGAGCAAGACCTGTAACATGATTATGGCAAATGGAAGTGGCTATTTCTCCATCAGTCTTTCAACAGCTCCCGCGCGATGACCATGCGCTGGATTTCGGAGGTACCCTCATAGATCTGGGTGATTTTGGCATCGCGCATCAGGCGTTCCACGTGATATTCCTTCACATAGCCATACCCACCATGAATCTGAACCGCCTCCACGGTGGTCCGCATGGCCACTTCAGAAGCATACAGCTTGGCCATCGCTGCGGCTTGGGTATACGGCTGGCCGTGATCTTTGAGCCAGGCAGCTTTAAGGCACATCAGCCGGGCGGCTTCAATCTGGGTAGCCATATCGGCCAGTTTGAACTGGATAGCTTGGTGGTCGGCAATGGGCTTGCCAAACGTTTGGCGCTCTTTGGCATAGTCACGGGCGAGTTCATATGCGCCCGAAGCGATGCCGAGGGCCTGGGCTGCAATACCGATGCGGCCACCTTCCAATGTTTTCATCGCGAATTTAAAACCGAACCCATCTTCACCAATCCTGTTCTCTTTGGGTACTTTCACATCGTCGAAAAGCAGTGAATGCGTATCCGACCCACGGATACCCAGCTTATTTTCCTTCGGTCCTACCGTAAACCCAGCCATCCCTTTCTCCACGATGAGCACGTTGATACCGCGATGCGCCTTTTGGGGATCGGTTTGGGCAATCACCAGATAGGTGGATGCCGTACTACCATTCGTAATCCAATTTTTGGTACCGTTAAGCACATAGTGGTCACCGTTATCTACGGCAGTGGTGCGCTGGGAGGTCGCGTCCGATCCCGCCTCGGGCTCCGAAAGGCAAAATGCGCCGATATGCGTACCTGCAGCCAGGGGTTTAAGGTACTTCTCTTTCTGCTCCTCTGTTCCGTATGCTTCAAGGCCATAACATACCAACGAATTATTAACCGATACCACGACCGATGTCGATGCATCGATTTTGGAAAGCTCTTCCATCACCAGTACATATGAAACCGCGTCGAGCCCGGCACCGTTATATTCAGGGGCGACCATCATCCCCAAAAACCCCAGTTCGCCAAGTTTCTTCACTTGCTCGGCAGGGAATCGCTGGTGCTCATCACGTTCTATTACGCCGGGCTTCAATTCCTGCTGGGCAAAATCACGGGCGGCATCCCGTATCATCCGTTGTTCTTCGGTGAGTTCGAATATCATAACTGTGCGGTTATCGAGGTACCAGATGTACCTTGCACAAAGATAGGAAAATATACTATGCAAGCATAGTATATTGCAGGAATTTGGGCAGCCGAAGTTAATGCAATTCGCCCAGCAAACCTTCCAAATCCAATGGGCGGGTATACATTTCCAGTGAACCATCGGGCTTCGATGGCCAATGCTCCCTTGGCCTATCCCAATAGAGTTCCACACCGTTGCGATCGGGATCATCGAGGTGAAGCGCATCAGAAACCCCGTGGTCACTCGCACCCGTCAGCGGGTAACCGGCCTTTTGCAAACGGTCGAAAATGACAGCGAGGTCCTTCCTTTCCGGGTAAACGATGGCCGTGTGGTATAGCCCAACCCCATACGCCGGCGCAGGGGGCGCACCCCCGCTATGCCAAGTATTCAATCCGATATGGTGATGGTACCCGCCAGCCGACACAAATGCGGCTTGGTGGCCATAACGCGTGGTCAACTCGAAACCTAACAGGCCGCAGTAAAACGCAAGGGAGCGCTCAAGGTCCGAAACCTTCAGGTGGACGTGGCCGATGCGCGTTCGCGATGGGATGATATAGTGTTCACTCATAACCACAAACTTAACGAAAGCAAAGTACACATACAACGGTTGGCAAAAACAGCAAAACATTTCATATCTTGCCTCTTTATGGAGATTTTTCAGCAACAGATAACGTTACGGGCACGATCAAGGGGCTTCCACCTCATCACGGAAGAAATCGAAGATGGCCTCTCGGCCATCGGGCATTGGGAGGCGGGGATATGCCAGGTATTCATCCAGCACACATCCGCCTCACTTACGCTAAACGAAAATGCGGACCCTACCGTACGGATGGATTTCGAAACCTATTTCAATAAGGCTGTGCCCGAAAATGACCCCAACTATCGCCACGACTACGAGGGGCCGGACGACATGCCCGCGCATATCAAATCTTCATTGATGGGTGTTTCGGTAACGATTCCCATCCGAAATGGGCAACTGGCACTGGGCACTTGGCAGGGCATCTATCTTTGCGAGCACCGCAATCATGGCGGTAGCCGACGGTTGTTGGTAACCGCTTGGGGCAACTAAAAATGCGACCGTACTTACCGCAGGTCGCATTTCGTAACTGGCAGTGATTAGCGCACTATGAGCCAGCCTGATCCTTTGCCTCTTTGATCATCTTATCATTGGCAACGATCACGATTTCCACACGGCGGTTTTGTGCCCGGCCCGCATCGGTGTCATTATCGGCAATGGGCTCGTGGAAACTGCGTCCTTCCGTTTTAACCCGTCGCCCCGCCAGTCCTTCGGAAACCGCAAAGCTTTTCACCGCTTTGGCCCGACGCTCGGAAAGCCCTTGATTATACTGGTCCGTACCCTTGCTATCCGTGTGACCGATGACCAGGATATCCGTATCGGGGTTATTATTCAGCGATTCGACCAATTTCGCTATGTTTTCCTCGGCAGCAGGTTTCAGGTCGGTCTTATCGAAATCAAACAGGATGCCTGAATCAAACTTGACGATAATACCTTCATCCGCTTTAATCACCTCTGCGCCCGCCACGGTACGTTCAATTTCGGCCGCTTGCTTGTCCATTTTCCTGCCGATGAGCCCGCCGGCTACACCGCCGATCGCAGCACCTGCGATGGCACCCACGGCCGTATTGCCCGCTTTGTTACCAATGAGGGCACCCAACGCACCGCCGGCTACAGCGCCCGTAGCGGCACCTTTTTGGGTATTGCTCATGGATTGGATGGTTCCGCAGCTACCCAATAACATCGCCGAAGTAGCTACCGATAGTCCAAATAGTGCTATTCTTTTATTCGTAATCATAACTTTAACGTATTGTTTCCGGAGTAAGCGCAAACCCGATGCCAAACCTTGCTGATGTGCAGATGTATCGATGCAATGATGTGGTGATTTACCTTACTGGAGTTGCCTCCAGCTTGGGCAGCTTGGGTGTAGCGGGCCGACCGTCTCGGTCGAACTGCCTGAAAGACTGCATGATATAGGCGGTGAGATCGTAGTCGCCCCAATATTGCATTTTTTCGTAAGACGGACGGTACCAAAACATGAAGTTCGTCAGGTCATCGTCGGCGAGGCCGGTAAGCTCCTGTATTTTCGTGCGGCTGAATTTGCGGTCGACATCCGTTTCGGCGAGTTCCTTTTCCATATAATTGTGGAAACGCCGCGCATTTCGGGGCGTACGGCCAAACAGCTCGTAAAGGGAAGTAATCGGGTTGAAAATATAGGCTAATGCGGGGGGCTTACCATCGAAATACACGCCTTGTTTGCGGTAGCCGCGCATCGCGTCGCGGAGTTCAGCTTCCTTGGTGGTCCGGTTTACATCTACCTGCTCCAAGAGGATACTCGCGGGGCGCATATCGATCAGGATATCGCTTAGCGTTTTAACCTCCGTCTGCACGGTCCCATACCCCATCAGCAATACCTCGAGCGAATCGCCTACGGTCGCCTTGATTTCAAAGGTTCCCAAGCTATTGGATGCCGTGGATTGACCTGTGTTGACATTGGAAATCGTCGCACTGCCCAGCCGTTTACTTGTACCCGCTTCCACAACGATACCCCGGATGGTCCCAGACTCCTGGGCACCCACCCGTAGGGGCAACACCCCCATCAAAACAAACAGCGCAAGTAGATAGCGGTAATCCATACGTCTATTGGACTGGCTATCGGGCCAAACGTTTAATGCCACAATGTGCTACCACAGGCCACCTCATTTTTTATACGGATAGAAAACGAAGTTGGCGCCCTCTGGCACGATCACGAACAGGCACATAAAATCTTCCGGCTTTTTGTATTTCTTGATGAAATGGGCTTTCCGCTCCTCATTGATCACGCCCCGTTCCACAAATTCTTCCACGGTAGATGCATGGATGGACCAATTGGTGCCCAACTCATTTTTATCCAATATCAGTTCGCCCAAGGCGACTTCGTGCTGGTGGGCAATGAAAATAGGGTAAGCCGACAAGCCTTCCGCCATAATCTCCACAGCAATCTCCTTGATGGACTCGCTGTAGAAATCCAAATCCAATTGCAGGCTTTTTAGCGGGCTCTCCTTTTTCGGTTGCCCATCATCGCCGGCCTGCGCAGCGAGCAAATCTTTTAAGTCCATAGCAATTAACTATTCGTACAGGGTTATCTTTTAGCCCTTCAGCGTAAGCAATACCACGTTTTCGACATGTTGCGTATGTGGGAACATATCGACCGGACGGATGCGCCGGACCGCATATCGTTCGGCAAGCAAAGCTAGGTCGCGCGCCTGTGTAGCGGCATTGCAGCTTACATACACCAGTTTGGGCGCTTCCATCTCGAGCAACCTGGCCACCACATCGGCATGCATTCCCGCCCGGGGGGGGTCTACAATGACCACATCGGGCTTGCCGTGTGCCGCAACGAAATCCGCCGTCAGCACGTCTTTCATATCCCCGGCATAAAACTTCGTATTCTGGATGCCGTTGATCGCTGAGTTGATCTTCGCATCTTCGATGGCTGTCGGCACGTATTCCACGCCGATGACCTCACCTACGTGCCGCGCGACAAAATTGGCGATCGTTCCTGCACCGGTATATAAATCATACACGCATTCCCACCCCTCAAAACCCGCAAAATCGCGCGCTATTTTGTAAAGCTCATAGGCCTGTGCGGAGTTGGTTTGGTAGAACGACTTCGCCCCGATTTTGAACCGAAGGCCTTCCATTTCCTCGAATATGTGGTCGCGCCCGCTATACACATGGATTTCCTGGTCGAAAATGGTATCGTTTTTCTTTTGGTTCACGACATACAGGAGCGACGTGACGTCCGGAAATTCCGATTGGAGAAAAGCCATCGTTGCTTCGATGGTCTCCGCATCGGCATAAGCAAACACAACGATCACCATCAACTCGCCCGTCGAAGCCGTGCGGATAATCAGGTTACGCAATGCCCCTTCGTGCTGCCGCAAGTCGTAGAACGAAATGTCGCGGTCCAACGCAAAAGCACGGAGCCTGTTGCGGATGGCATTGGAAGGGTCCTGCTGCAAATAGCAATGTTCGATATCAAGGATTTTGTCAAAACGGGAGGGTACGTGAAACCCCAGCGCGCGCATTTCCAACCCTTCATCGGACCCGTCTACGTCGGTAAGCCACCGCTTGTTGGAAAACGTATACTCCAGCTTATTTCTGTAGTACCGTGTCTGCGGTGCAGGTAATATGGCCTCCATCGCCGACGTATCTAATTTACCCAACCGTGTGAGGGCCTCATCCACGCTCTTTTGCTTATAGGTTAGCTGCGCCGGATATTCCATGTGCTGCCATTTGCAACCGCCGCACACCCCGAAATGGTCGCAAAACGGGACCACCCGATGGGGGGAAGACGCGTTGAGCTGGCGTACCCGCGCCTCGGCAAAATTCCTTTTCTTGCGTGTGAGCTCCACATCGACCACATCGCCCGGAATCGCCTTGTCGACAAAAACCACGAGATCGTCGACCTTCGCCACCCCTTTGCCCCCTTCGGCAATATCCACAATCGAAACACCTGCCAGCAATCGCTGTTCGGCGGTAAGCCTTCTTCTACTCATAAAACGTACAAAGGTAAGGGTTTTTTGAAGAACCGCTACGCTACCGTAGCTTTAACTAGGTAGGGCAGGATTTCTTTCTGGAAAGAGACGAAATTCTTGCGGACGTCCGCCTCGCTTACCGAGGTAAACGCAAATGAGAAAACGATGTTCTTACTGGCTTTGATGAGGAACGTCAGTTTTTCGGGTGTCACCGCTTCGCCGATTTCGGAATTATTGATAAAGGAGCTAACGAGGAGAAACTCAAGGTCATCCGACAAGGTACGCAGGTATTCCTGCGTGTTGGTAGACTCGCGGATAAAGTCCCACCCCAGAAATTCGTTGCATATCGCATATGTAAGGCGGCTTACGCGCAGGATCGTGTTGCCCAAATACGTTTCCAGATCCGCCTGGTTATTGTATTTGCTGAGCAGATCGGCTACGCTTTCGCGGATATAGTCCATCAGGATGGCATGCAGCACGAGCTCTTTGCTGTCAAAATACTTATAAATGGTCGCTTTGGCGATCTTTGCTCGACGGGCGATTTCATTGACACTGGTTTTCTTATAACCATAACGCCTGAAAAGCTCCCGGGCAGCTTTCTTTATCGATTCCTTTACTTTATCAGCTTCCATTTTAATTATCGATATAATAGATCGCGGCGGCACCGCTACCAACCTGTTGGATCGCATACGGTCTCAGCGGACACTCTGCCAGCTTAGCCGGCGATCCGTTTAAGAGGATAAACTCTGCCTTGCTGCACGGATCGATAGCCACCAGGGGATTAGACCCCACTTCAACGGCGCACCGCTTATCCGGGTCGACCGTACTACACCGATCATAGGCAACAAAACCGTTTCCGGTATTGTATACGATGATCCCCGCCACACCCCCGCTGAGTGTTATGCTACCATTGGCTCCTGCCAGCGCCGGGTATTGGGCGGTGGAAAACTGAACCCTATTCACCGGTACGTAGGGAACCACATTGCATCCTCCTTTTCGACAAGCCGCGGGCAGCACCAGGATGATGGAGAGTGCGATATACCAGCCAGCTTTACCCATGTTTAAATCAACTCCGTTTCGAACTGGCTTAAAAAGCGCACATCGTTTTCGGAAAATAAACGCAGGTCCTTGATCTCGTACTTGAGGTTGGTAATGCGTTCAATGCCCATGCCAAATGCGAAACCACTGTATTTGCCCGAATCGATGCCACAATTTTCGAGCACATTGGGATCCACCATGCCGCAGCCCAGAATCTCTACCCAACCCGTGCCTTTGCACATCGTACACCCTTTGCCCTTACAGATGGTGCAGCTGATGTCCATCTCGGCCGATGGCTCCGTAAAGGGGAAGTAAGACGGGCGGAAACGGACCTTGGTATCCTCGCCGAACAGTTCCTGCACAAAATAGTAGAGGGTCTGTTTGAGATCAGCAAATGATACATACTCATCCACGTAAAGCCCTTCTACCTGATGGAAGAAGCAATGCGCCCGGGCAGATATGGCTTCGTTTCGATACACCCGTCCCGGCATGATAGCGCGGAACGGCGGCTGGCCGTTCTCCATCATGCGCACCTGTACGGAAGATGTGTGCGTGCGCAATGCGATGTCATTTCCGTCCTGCTTCTTGATAAAGAACGTATCCTGCATATCGCGTGCCGGATGCTCGGGCGGGAAATTAAGTGCGGTGAAGTTGTGCCAGTCGTCTTCGATTTCAGGCCCTTCGGCCACCACGAAGCCCAGCTTTTTGAATATCTCCACGATTTCTTTGCGCACCAGCGCAAGCGGATGCCTCGACCCCAACACGAACCCTTCGCCGGGTAACGTAAGATCTTCCGTATGGCGCTGATGGATCGGCTGGCTCGCCGCAAACTGCTCCTGCGCGGTTTTGTATTTCAGCTCGGCAGCCTGCTTAAGTTCGTTCAAGCTTTTGCCAAGCGTACGCTTTTCTTCGGGCGAAACAGATTTAAATGCATCGAACAAGTTGCGTATCACGCCCTTGGCAACCAAAAACTTCAACCGGAAGGCCTCCGTATCCCCCTGTGATTGCGGCGTAAACTGCTCGATTTCCCGCGTATACTGTGCTATCTTTTCGTCCAACATGACGCCAAAGATACGGGAAAAAATAAAAGTTTTAAAAAAGTGAATCGTCGTCGCCGTCGTTCTCTTTGAAATCCACGGGCGTCTCTCCGCTGTCATCCTTTTTGGTTGCCAGTTCGGTCGCCGGGGTACCCGCACCACCCGGTCCTTCAAAATCGCTGCGCCGTCCCAACAACGTGAAATTATCGGCCACCACTTCCGTGGTGTACCGTCTAATCCCTTCCTTATCTTCATATGTCCGCGTACGCAACTTCCCCTCGATATAGACCAACTTTCCTTTAAAAAGGTACTTGGCGGCCACCTCGGCCAAGCCCCGCCACATTACGATGTTGTGCCACTCGGTTTGCTCCACCCTACGGCCATCCTTATTGTACATTTCCGACGTTGCCAACGGAAAACTGGCTACGGTGACATTCCCTTCCAAATGGCGTATTTCGGGGTCTTTGCCCAAATGGCCGACTAAAATAACTTTGTTGATGCCTGACATAATTTAGGTGCTTTTTGGTTAACCATATAATCCTTTCAAAAAAGAATAAATCAGCTTCGGTTTAGCTAATGTACCTAAATCTTTGATAAAAACATAACGCCAGTTCATTTTTTTGTCGCCAACGCCTTCGAAACGATCCACGGCAATGAATTGGGCATGTAGGTTCTGGTGGCTTAACACATGCTTTACCGGCCCGCCCACCAACTTCAAGCCAGCATTCGGACCGAAGTGTTCCATAACCACCTTATCCGCAGCCAATTCGTGGAGTTCCATGCTTCGGGGGGTCTCAATCAGGGGCAATTCGTACAGGCTTTCCCAGATATCGCCGGGGCCCCGTCTATTCATCAAGACACGATCGCCCTCTTCCACCACGAAATAATTGAAATAACGGTTACGGCTTGCCTTTCCCTTCAGCTTCACAGGCAATTGATCAACGCGGCCTTCCTTCAACGCACGGCAATCCAGCCGCAAGACACAGTTCGCACAGTCGGGGTTCTGGGGTTTGCACTGCAAGGCCCCAAATTCCATGATGGCCTGGTTGTACAAACCCGGGCGGCTGCCATCGAGGAGCTCTTGCGCCAGCTTCAGGAATACCTTCCTCCCGCCGGTGGAATTGATCGGTTCGTCGATACCGAAATACCTGGCCAGCACACGGAAAACATTGCCGTCTACCACGGCGCGCGGCTCGTTGGCCGCGAAAGAGGCAATGGCCGCTGCGGTGTATTCACCCACCCCCTTCAAACCCATGAGGTCGTCATACCGGCTCGGGAACACCCCGCCATGCGCTGCTACCACCGTTTTGGCAGCGTTGTGCATGTTGCGTGCCCTCGAATAGTAGCCCAATCCCTGCCAGTGCCGTAGTATCTCCCCCTCTGGGGCCGATGCAAACGACCCGACATCGGGATAATGGGACAAGAACCGATGGAAGTAAGGAAGCCCCTGCGCTACCCTTGTCTGCTGCAGGATGACTTCCGAAAGCCAGATAACATACGGATCGGTCGTATCGCGCCATGGCAAATCCCGCTTATGCTGGTTATACCAGGTGATGATATCATTGGAAAATGCCATGCGGCAAAGGTCCCATTTTTTTAGCTAGTCTCCAACATCCGCATCCGGTAGCTATTCATCGCTGTAGTGCCGAGCTGCTGTACCAGGCGGTAGTTGACCACTGCCCCAACGGCAGCACCGATTACCGGGATTAGCTGTGCCATTTTGGCCAGGTCGATGTAATCCCGGTACTCCAATTGAAAGGTACGCCAATCGAAACTGTCGATGTCGTCCGGCAGGCTTTCCGCATACGCCTCCCAATTGCACAGCCTATCGTACACCGCGGCCCGGTGTTTGTGGCTTGAGAATGCCAGCTGGAATACGGTAAGCAAAAAGAGCCGTTCTTTGTATTGCCGCACGTCATAGCCATAAGTTGCAGCGATATCGAACAGCATTTTCATCTTGATGGCCAACAAGGCAGGGAAATCGGCAATGCCCATCAGGATACCCCCCGCCCCCGTTACGGCGCCTTCTATGGACGCAGCCTTTTTATAGGTATCGATAAATTTCTTCACGTACGCTTCGCGCAGTTGGAAGCTCCCGTACGCCCTTGAAGAGGCAACCGTGTACGTCGCTCCGAATAATACGCCCTTTACCATCTTCTCAATCGTAAAGGTAATCGCTTGGTGCACTTTCTCTGGAATAAGGTCGTTCAGTTTGGATTGTATATTCTTGGCCCACACAGATCCCATCGGCTGCTTCTTCGTCATCTTGTGTTTCCAGAAGGCCAGCTCAATCATCACCTTTTTTCGGTATAGCGATGACATACCCGCATCCCAATCCTGTTCCATGGTTGGTTAGACAGCCGCTAAATGGCATTGTTACATCCGGCTCCACTTGCAACGGGGCACAAAAGAGCCGACGGCCTTACTTAATATCTCATTCTCCAACTCGTTATCAGTCCGTTTTCAACAGTGAACAAAAAATTAGCTTTGTTTGAGTATCCTTGACTTGAATATTGCCCTTTAACAACAATTTCGTTTTCGTTAAGCACGGTATATTCAGGTTTTGCAACCTTACCTTGACGACTGATAATGTCGCTTTCTAACCATCTAGCAGTTTCCTCAGCTGTTTTCATGGTTCCATCGGCGCCATAAGCCTGCGTGGCCGCTTTTGAAAATTGAGCCCGGATTATTTTAGCGTTTTCTGCCTCCATTGCTTCCATCAATGTTTTTACAGGCTTTAATATTGTTTCGTCTTGCATGTCGTTTTCTACTTTAGTTGTTTGATTGTTTTTCGTTTGTTGCCCGCAGTAGTGTTTTCATTTTTAGTTGTTTTTCAACGGATGTTGCAAATAAATGATGACCAGGTTAAGTAATAAAAACGGAACTTCCGTCGCTACACCTTTCAGGTCCTTGTTCAATAATTGCAAACAAATAATCATCAAAATCCCTGCTGCCATCAGAAAATTCCCCCACACAAAAGTTCTCGGAAACAAGATTAAAACCGAAGCCAACAAGGTAACCGCTCCGTTTACCATCACCGCATTTTTGTTGAAGTTCCATTTTCCGAACATTTCCAACATTTCGGGCTTTGCCATTAGCATATTCCAACCGTGTTTCGCCCCCATGAATACGGCAAAAAGGATTAAAATAGCATTGATTATTTTCAGTATCATCTTATCCTATTTAAATCTTAAAAAAAGGCAAACAACCGTGTCATTTGCCTTTTCGACAGTAATCGATTTTGCTTTTTACCTGGTTGTATAACCACCATTGGCAAAAATGGTTTGCCCTGTAATCCACCAACCGTCAGTCACCAAAAATTCCACTACCGGAGCAATGTCTTCTATATCGGTCAAGCCACCCAAATCAGATGCCTGTTTGTGGTAAGCCACGGCTTCATCACTTTCTTGTCCGTAAAAGAAAGGCGTATCCATGGGACCCGGAGCTATCGCTGTTACGGAAATCCCTCTCGAACCAAATTCTTTCGATGCTGCCCGAGTAAAGTGTTCTACGGGTGCTTTTGCTCCTGCATAGGTAGAATAATACCCTGTGAAAGCGGCCAATAGCGAAGTAAGAATCGTGTTTATTTTTCCGTTATCGTTCAGTTTTCTGCCTGCTTCTTGAATGAAGAAATACGCTACTTTCGAGTTGATATCGCTCATACTGTCGTATTCTTCTTCGGTTGTGTCTGCAAAAGGTTTTTTCAAGACTTTACCTACCGTATTGATTGCAATGTCGATTCCGCCAAATTTTTCGATGGTCGCATCAAAAAGTTTGGTGATATTTTTCACATCGGTCAAGTCTGCTTGAAACAAAAATGCTTCTCCACCAGCATCGGTAATATCGGCCAATGCTTTTTCCGCATCAGATTTGGTGTGATCGCTATTGTAATGAATTGCTACTTTGGCACCTTTGGAAGCAAAATTACGGCTTAGCAAGCCTCCTAAATTTTTTGCACCACCCGCAATCAGAACCACCTTTCCTTTTAAATCATTTCTTGCCATTTCATTTGTTTTTAACTGTTTAACATTTGATACAGCAAAGTTGGCAAGAGGGAATTTTTTTTTCGTGGTGAACTTTTCGGAACTTTCAAAAACCGATTCGGGTCGACATATTCTCTTAAAAGCAACCTATCGTATCATATCCCTACGGTACTGTCCCGGCGTCTTTCCTACAATTTTTTTGAAGAATTTAGAAAAATTAGACGGGTCATAGGTCAGTATTCTTGCTATTTCGGAAACCGACTTGTCTGTTTCGACTAGCATTTGTTGTGCTTGTTCGATAATTCTTAGATCGTAAAAATGGCAGGGATGACTTCCTGTTTCCTTTTGAATGGTATCTGAAAGATGCTTATGGGAAATAAATAATTCATTTGCGATTTGGTTGATTTCCATAAAATCGCCAACGTTCCCTGATACTACATCGGAAATATGTTTATCCAAGAACTGAAAGTACGATTCGGTAATTTCTTTACTTCTTTTCATGCCCTTGTTGGTATCATTCATTCCGAACTATAATTTAAAGAGATATCACAAAGGTTTGACTTTATGCCAACCTATCTATGGTGAACTTTTCGGTTTTTTCAGACTCGCAGCACCCTATTTGTTTCCACTAAAATACGAAATAAATCCCTCTTCAGAGGCCCCGATTGCGTGCTATCCTTGTGAAGCCGCGCAAAGTGAACGCATGAATGCGACAAAATCCGACCGCCCTGACAAAAAACGGGACAACCTTTGTATTGCAAGAAAATCTATTAACTTTGTAGACTACAAATTCTTATAATATATAAAAGGAGGAATAACATATGAGTTTAAGATTAGGTGATACCGCACCAAATTTCAAAGCGGTAACAACGGTGGGAGAAATCGACTTCTATGATTACACCGAAGGCAAGTGGGTGGTATTGTTTTCGCATCCGGCAGACTACACGCCGGTGTGCACCACTGAATTGGGCCGTACCGCCCAGTTGAACAACGAGTTCGAGAAACGCAATACCAAAGTACTGGCGGTGAGCGTGGACCCGATCGATAGCCACCACGGGTGGGTAAAGGACATCAATGAGACGCAAAACACCACGGTGGACTTCCCGATTATCGCCGACTCCGACAGAAAGGTAGCCGAGCTGTACGACATGATCCACCCCAACGCCTCGGCCACGGCGACGGTGCGCTCGGTGTTCATCATCGGTCCTGACAGGAAAATCAAGCTTACGCTGACTTACCCCGCCTCAACCGGACGGAATTTCCTTGAAATCTTACGGGTAATCGACTCGCTGCAATTGACAGCCGACTACAGTGTGGCCACACCGGCAGATTGGGAGCACGGACAGGATGTAATCGTGGTACCGGCTATTGCTACGGAAGATATACCTGCGAAATTCCCGAAAGGCCATAAGGTCATCAAGCCTTATCTCCGCACCACCCCGCAGCCGAATATCTAGTGCCGGCGGGCCGCACGGTTCACCATAAAAAAAGCGATTGATATAGCATCAACCGCTTTTTTTATCTACTTCACCAGTGCCTGTACCTAATATACCTTTACCAAGTACACGTAGTCCTGTATCTTCTTCACCTGCTCGGTACGTTTCAATCCGCCCAGCGCGTTCTTCTTGCTGATGACCAAGTCGCTTTCGAGCGAATCCTGCGGAACCTCGGCGATCGATTTCAACAACGCCTCCGTCTTGATCGCAAAAGAGGCCCCATCGATTCCCGTTTGCTTACCGCTGATGATACCGATCACGTTGCCTTTGCTGTCGAGTACCGGTCCGCCGCTATTGCCGGGGTTAACCGGGATGGATATCTGGTAGGCCGTGGTATCGCCCGCGTAGCCGGTACGTGAGCTAAGGTAGCCCTGCCCATACACCACCTCGTCCCGCGGGTACCCAATCGTATACACATCCTCGCCGAGTTCCGATGGCGCCTCCTTAAAGGTATAGGGCGCACTTTTCAATGGAGCGTAGGTGCTGTCGTTGATACGCAGCAACGCGAGATCGTTGGTAGGGTCGATGTAGATAACCTTTGCCCGGAAAGACTCTCCTTTCGTATTCTGGAGGTGAACCGAGTCGGCACCCCTTACCACGTGGTAATTGGTAACCACATAGCCATTGGCAGAGATAACAAACCCTGTGCCGCCGAAGCTGCCTACCGACCGGTCGTCGCGCGGCTTGCCGCTGTTTATATTCCGGATGACCGCGTTTTGGGCGTTTACATTTTTCTTCACGTCGTTCATATCACGCCGCAATGCGCTGTAATTGGTGGATGTTTTCTCGATGGTTTTATAATAGCCCGACAGCCACAGCGTTGAGAATACCGCCAGAATCGCCACACTCGCCGCAACCAATGAGTTGACCTTGAATTTATTCCAAAGCGTCACGATCAAGGGTTCCGTCCGTTCAACCGCGCTACCACCTCCAGCATGGTACCGTTCGGCCGCTGCGGCAAGTGTATGTTTAAATGCCACACGGTGGGCATGTTCTTTCAGTTGCAGCAAGAACAGTCGATGGGTAGCCAGCTGTTCGGCCGCCGCGGTGCTTTCGCGGCAATGTAACTCAAAAGCAGCCCGCTCGGCACCTTCCATTTCACCGTTCAGGTACCTATCTACCTGTTTTATAAATTCCTGCTCATTCATCCTATCCATATCAACTTACTTCGTCGCTGAAAAAAACAATTTCTTTAGCCGTTGCAGGCATTTGTACTTTTGGGTTTTCGCATTATCGCTGTTCGTATATCCGAATTTTTCACAAATCTCCTGCATAGACAGGTTCGATATATAAAAATCGTGGATAATCGTCCTGCAGGGCTCCCCCAAATCGTCTAGTGCGTGCTCCATCAGGGTGAATTGGAGGTCTTTCTCCTCGTGCAGCGCCAAATCCTCCTCCACGACAATGACGTCTTCGTATGCAGCCACGTCGCGGAACGCACGGTTCTTACTGCCCAATTGTTTAAGCCAAAGCCGGCGGCATACCGAGTAAATGTACGTTCTCAGCCGGCTGGTCAACTCAAAGTCGCGCCGCTTAACATTGTCGTAAAGAACGATAACGGCCTCCTGAAAAACATCCTTCGCCTCTTCTTCGGTACCGTTATTCTGAACCACCATGTTCAAAATCATCGGAAAATAATCGCGATACAGCCCTTCCAAGCTACCTGCATCCCCACTTGCCACACCCGCAAGGGTTGCGGCGTCCGACTCCGGCACGATAGATTTCCGCTTACTCACAGATTAATACGATTTTGCCCAAATAGTAACCCATATACCCCCCAAACCTAAGCTATTTTTTTCGATTTTGAAATGGGGGGCTCCATTCCTATCTTAGCCGCAAATTAAACATCCATGTACCATACCCACGCATTGCAGGAACGGATTACCAAAGGACTGGCCGAACTCAACATACCCGAACAACCCGCCAACCTATACGATCCCATCCGGTACATGCTGCACATCGGGGGCAAGCGCATCCGGCCGCTTCTCACGTTGATGGCTGCCGACCTGTTTTCCATCACCCATATGGATACGGCGGTACCCGCGGCCCTAGCCGTGGAGTTGTTCCACAATTTCTCGTTGGTGCATGACGACATCATGGATAATGCGCCATTGAGGCGTGGGCACACAACCGTGCATGAGAAATGGAATCCGAATGTAGGCATCCTTTCGGGCGACCACCTGCTTATCATGGCCTATGCGCAATTGGCAACATGCCCCGGCGATAACCTGACAGCCATTCTCGAAACCTTCAACACGATGGCTGCCCAGGTATGCGAGGGGCAGCAGCTGGATATGGATTTCGAACGCGCGGTTACGGTTGGCATTGATGAATACCTCCATATGATCCGGCTCAAAACATCGGTGCTGCTGGGCGCGGCGTTGAAAATGGGCGCGCTGTTGGCCCGTGCCACGGAGACAGATGCCCAGCTTATCTACGACTTCGGCGTGGATGTGGGCATCGCCTTCCAACTGCAAGACGACATCCTGGACGTCTATGGCGACCCTGCGCAATTCGGCAAGCAACGGGGCGGCGATATCCTTGCCAACAAGAAGACGTACCTGCTGGTGAAGGCATTGGAAATGGCGGATGCCACCATGCGGACAGAACTGGATGGTTGGCTGGCGGATCCTTCGAATCCATCGGAGAAAATTGCACAGATCACGGCCATATACGATGCCCTTGGCGTACGGAGTGAAGTGGAAACCGCTAAGCAACGGCATGTCAAACAAGCCTATACGGCCCTCGATGCCATTCGCGCCGACGACCGCCGAAAAGCGCCGCTGCGCGAGCTCGCCCAAGCGCTGTTGAACCGCGGACAATAAAAGACTTACCGTTTACCTAAACTGGCAGTATAATTGCTAGCAAACGTGCTATCAGTTTCGATGTTTATCGATTTATTACTAACTTGTGCCTTTCGTACGGGCAACGAATAAGGACCCCATAGCTTACCGATATGGATGCACTAAAAATTACGACTTTCCAAGCATACCTCTTTTGGGAAAATATCGATAAAAACTTAAGCAACCTTGCGCTGAAACTCTCGGCAATACGCGAAAAGACCGATTTAATCGTCCTGCCCGAGATGTTCAACACGGGTTTTACGATGAACGCCGAGCAGTGTGCCGAAAAAGCCGACGGGAAGACGATGCACTGGATGCTCGAGATGGCACAGCAATACGACTGCGTGGTAGCGGGAAGCCTTATCATCGAGGAAGCCGGCAACTATTATAACCGGTTTGTGTGGATGACCAAAGATGGCAATTATATCACGTATGACAAGCGGCACCTATTCGGCATGGCTGGAGAAGACAAGGTCTTCACCGCAGGGACCCAACGGGTCATCGTAGACCTCAAAGGGTGGAAGATCTGTCCGATGGTCTGTTACGACCTCCGCTTTCCGGTGTGGACGCGCAACCTCAACGGGGCCTACGATATCCTGCTGTATATCGCGAGCTGGCCCGATAAACGGTCCAGCCATTGGCGGAGCCTTATCCCAGCGCGTGCCATCGAGAACCAGGCGTTCGTAATCGGCGTGAATCGCGTGGGCCACGACGGGAACGAAATATACTACTCCGGCGGATCGATGTGCATCTCGCCGGCGGGCGATGTGGTATATTACAAACCTGAATATGAAGACCTCTATACGTTTACCATTTACCGGAGGGACCTGGACGATACCCGGCGTGATCTGCCCTTCCTCAAAGATATGGACGATTTCAGTTTAATGGGGATTAGTCGTAAGTCGTAGTCCTTTTTCTTTCGTCCTTAATCGCAAGTGTTTGGTCGTAAGTTCGTTATTTATAGGGCCGATCGAGGATAATCGACTTGATAACGGCGTCACGTAGGTCAAACGCTTCCGCATCCAGTGCCGGTTCTACGTCGGCTGCGGTATCCACCACCAACCGTTGCGGTATCAGCGGGCGCTTACCTGTACTCCGGGTGGATGCCACGGGGTCTACCACGCCCGAATACCGTTCAAACTCGGACGTAACCGCCGGCGGCGCCGATGGGGCGGGCACGGGGGCAGACTCGATATATTTGGCATTATCTTCGGGCAGCGGTGGCTGGCCCGGATTCCGTTTCCGCGCTTTTTCCTGCTCCTTTTGGTAATTGGCATACGCCTGGAACGCAAAAACGACAATCGCTATCAGTATGGGAATAAACGTTTCCATCGACATAAAGTTAGAAAATAATTCCGACACCGATGCATCGCAACCGATATTCCTTATTCTTCGTCTATAATAACTTTTTCGTCAGCGGCAGTTTACCTAAGTTTGTAACACCCGCTATCCATCAGCGTCTAACGAATGTAACTGCCGTTCATGAGTAACCAACGACAACTGTTCCAGCAATTATTTGAAGAAAACTCCAAGCGGGTCTACCACCTGTGCTATGGCTATACCGGCGACAGCGACTCGGCGAACGACCTGATGCAGGAAACGTTCATCAAAGTGTGGCAAAACCTGGATAGGTTCCGCAACCAATCGCAATTTTCCACCTGGATATACCGTATCGCCGTAAACACCTGCCTATCTTACCTGCGCACCGCAAAACGACGGGCCACCGATGAGTTGAACGATAACATCATCGAGAACTATGCGGAAGAGCCCTCGGAAAAACAAGAGCAGATCGCGTTGCTATATAAGTCGATCGCTCAACTGGAAGAAAATGAACGGATCATCATTACAATGGTATTGGACGAGGTGCCCTACCCCGAGATTGCCGAAGTGGCTGGCATCTCAGAGGGCAACCTGCGGGTAAAAATACACCGGATAAAACATAAGCTAACAGAAATATACAATAGCAATGAAAGGGTTTGATGAGATACAACAGCTATGGCACGGGCAAGCACCCGATCCAAGCGTTAGCTTTAATACCGTATTGAAACGTATCAAGAACAGCCGTTCGGCGCTTGCCAAAAAGCTGTTCTGGCAGAGCATTTCAATGGGTGTCGCCGTAGCGATCCTACTTTGGATGTGCTTGACCGTCGATTTTTCAACGTGGACCACTTACCTGGCCATCGCCATCATTGTGGGATGCATCTGTTATTATTTTGTGAGCCAACTACGCGATTACCGGACCATCAGCAATAGCCGCGACCTGCTGTCCAAGCCCCAGGATTACATCCATTACCTGAAGACGTTCCAGCAGAAACGCAATCGGTTCAATACTCGCAACTACACCACCTACGAGGGCTGCATCGCCATCGCATTCGCTTTGTATGGCATTGAGATGTATTTCGCCCTCCCACTATGGACGTTCATTGGCTTGGTCGTATTCGTTATCTTTTGGTTTGTGATTTGCCACGTCGTTTTCATGAAACAATACATACGCAATGAAAATGCGCGCATTGCGGAAATGATTGACAACCTGGAACGGATCAAGGATCAGTTCAACGAAAGCAAGGAGCGGTAAAACACCACGGACTGCCCCGGCTTCAGAACCTGGATGATGGTCGCTCCCGCTTCCAATACGTCTGCCATGGTCGGTAAATTTTAGCCCAGGGTCGTAATTCCATTCCGGAATTGCAATCGTTTAAATTATCCGTTATATTGTCGTACCTATCAATATGACAGTACGGTCACCTCCGTCCTGCGGTTGGCTTGGTGCTCCTCGCGGCTGCACGGCACGCCGTCGGCACAGCGGTTCACCAGTCTGTTTTCCCCGTAGCCCTTGGCTACCATCCGGTCGCGGGCGATGCCCCTGGACACGAGATAGTCAACGGCCGACTGCGCCCGCCGCTGCGACAATGCCTCGTTGTAGGCGTTGCTGCCCCGGCTGTCCGTATGGCTCGATAGCTCGATCTTCAGCGTCGGGTTGTCGCGCATGGTGCGAACCAGCTCATCCAGTATCTCCGCCGCATCCGGACGGATGTTGTGCTTGTCGAAATCGTAATAGATATTTTCAAGCTCGAACGTCTGACCCACTTGGAAGATGGGTTCCAACAGCAACGCCACTTCCAGCGTGTCGGAATTGGTGATGCCCATCGTACTCACCTTGGCCGAATCGGCATGGTAGCCTTGTTTTTGTCCCAGCACCGTATACGTCTGGTTACGGTCCAGCACAAACTCGAAAGCTCCCGCTACCCCACTACTCTTTTTGGCTACGATTTCACGTTTGCCGTCAAACAGGGTTACCGTTCCTTCGATGCGGTCGCCCGTCTGCTTGTCGGACGTGGTGCCGCGAAGAAGAATCACAATCCGCGGCTTCTCGAATGAAAACGAATAGATATCGTCGTTCCCATGTCCCCCCTTGCGGTTGCTCGAAAGGTAGCCCGCAATGCCTTCTTCATTCTCGAAGGTAACCAGGTATGCAAAGTCATCGCCCGAGGAGTTGACCGGATAGCGGAGGTTTTGTGGCACAGTCCACTGTGCCTTGCTACCCGTGGTTTCGAATACGTCCAACCCGCCCATACCCGCAAATCCGTCGCTCGAATAATAGAGCGTATTTCCCTCACCCATGTTGGGGAAAAGCTCGTCCCCAACACTATTGATGGTCGCACCGGCATTCACCGGTTCGCCCCAGCTGCCGTCGGCCTGCCGTTCGCTGTACCAGATGTCCGTACCGCCCTGCCCACCCGGCATATCGCTGGCATAATAGAGTGTGCTGCCATCTGCGCTCAATGCCGCATGCCCCACTGAATATTCCTGAACGTTGTTATGTACAAAAGACTCGGACGACCAGTCGCCGTCGCCATCCTTCGTATAGATAAACAGTTCCAGCTTATTGGTGCGGTACTTCCGCCGCCCATCCCTGGTCCGCTCCCCGTCCTTGCCCACATAGGTACGCGTTACGAAAAGTGTATTGCCCGTGGCGTCAGCTGCCACGGGACCCACATGATATGCGCCATTGTTGAGTGCATCCGTAGCGATGACCGGATTAGATAGCCCATTGTTTCCGGCACGGTCTGCCGTATACACGCGGAGAAACGAGTTGCCCGTCCAACCATATGTATCCATGCCCTGCATCGCCCCGTCCGGTTCACCGGCATAGTAGACTTTCCCATTTATCGGAAAGGCCGAAAACTCTGACAGCGATGTATTTATCCCTTCGTTGCGTAGCTTGTGTACCGTGGGGTTGGCCATCCATACCAGGGCCGAGTCGCAGCCTGCGATTTGTAACGCTATGGCGCTGTCGCCACCTGTCTCCTCCGCAAACGCCGCCAGCTGCGCTTTGGCCTCGGCATATTTGCCGTTCGCCTTGAGCACCTCCCCGTAGGCAAGCCTGTTCCCCGCCGGGCTTTCGTCGTGCCCTACCACCCGCGCATACCAGTTCTCGGCCGACTCATAATCGTTCATCTGCCAATAGCTGTCTGCCAGCCGCTCCAGATCCTCCAATCGCGGTTTGCGTGTATCCACCAGCTTTGTATATAGCTTAGCCGCATTCGCGTATTCATAGCGCCTGTACAGCTCGTCGGCACGGTCGCGCAAACTCGGCTGTTCCTGTGAAATCGCAGTTCCACCCAGGCAGAGCAGTACCCCAAATACAAAAAATTGTCGCAACTGGTATCTCATGGTCAATGTCTGTTGTCTAATGTCTGTTGTCTAATTAAAAAAACCGCGGACTGAGCAGCCGTTGCGCCTTGCGTCCGAAGGTGACACCCAGCGTGACCTCGTGCGAACCGTTCTGCACACTACTCAACCGGCTCACGATGTGGTCGTATGAATAACCGATGCGCAGCGCATCCGTCACGTAGAGCTGTGTGATTGCCGAAAACGAGTTCCGGCCGCTCAGGCTGTTGCCGCTCACCCGGTTGTACTCACGCTTGAAAACCGTCACTCCCGTGCGCCAGCCCGCGCCCAGCCAGAAACGACGGCCGAAGATGAACATCGCGTTCACATCCAGGCTCGTGGGGCCCTTGAAGTCCTCCTTAACCAGCAGGCTGGGCCGAAAGTCCAGTCCCTGGTTGAGGTTAAACAAAGCTCCCCCGATAAAGTACATGTGCCGCTTGCGGCGGATGTTGTCCGTGGTGGTGTTGTCCCAGCGGAAGATGTTGTTGCTCTGGTCGCCCGAAAGCAGGTCCATCACCGATACCCCCGCATACCACTTCGGGTTGTAATAGTACACCCCGAACCGCACATCCGGTACCCAGTTACTGATCTTGCCGGCAGGGATCACCTGGTCACTCCCGTCGATCGGGTCGAGCACTGCACCGTCTAGGCTGTACTGCGTCACCCCCGTACCGATTCCGAAGCTCAGGCGCTGCGTGTCCTCCTCGTTCAGCCGCAGGCGGAACGCGTAGTTGGCATAGGCCGAAGTGGCCGACTGGGGGCCCAGTTTGTCGGCCGTCACCTGCATCCCCAAACCGTGCCGCTTGTTTACCGGATCGACAATCCCGTCGATGGACAGCAGGCCCGTCTGCGGAGCCCCATTCAGGCCTACCCACTGGCTCCGCAGGCCCAGCTGCCCGAACCATTCCTCCTTGTAACCTGTATAGGCCGGGTTCACGCTCATCGAATTGAATATATACTGCGTAAACTGCACGTTCTGCTGGGCCATCCCGTCCTTGGTTGCGGTAACCAGCACCAGCCCAACCATTAATATTATCAGTTTCTTCATTTACAGACGTTTTATCAATACCCACCCTTTATGTACTTCTTTCGTGCTACCCAGGTGGGTGGTGATCAAATAATAGTATGTGCCTTCGGTTAGCCCCTCGCCGGCCCAGTCATTTTTATAGTCTTTATTCCGGTACACCTCGCTGCCCCACCGGTTAATGATGGTCACTTCTATGCGGTCGAAACCTTCACTGCCGATAATCTCGAACTGGTCGTTCCTACCATCCCCGTTCGGGGTGAATACGTTCGGGATTTTAAGTGGGTTCACTACGGTTACCGTCACTGTTGCGACCGAGCAATTGTCGGGATTCAGCTTTTCGCAAATTTGGTACGTCAGGGTGTATGTACCTCCCCGGGTACCGGGCACCACGTCGACCGAGCCATCGGGATTGAGCTGCAATGCCGGATCGTTGCTGACCAAGGTGAGCGTCACTTCTTCCGGCACGATGGGGGCACCATTGAGCTGGTCGTTGGCAAACACATTGGCTACGTTCGACGTGCCTTGGTAACCATTCACGCCGGTCACTTGGTCGCCGACCGCCTTAATCTCGGCGGGAGCAACCACTACCGTTACGGTAGCCACCTCACAATTGCTCGGATTGATGATGTCGCACACCTGGTAGTCGAAACTATACATGCCCGCCGGCGTATTCGGTGCAACGGTTACCATGCCATCTTCTTCCAAAGCCAGTGGCAACGGGTCGTCTGACGGCACTCGGGTAAGGATCACTTCTTCCGGAACCAACGGACTGCCATTGACCTTGTCATTGGTAAAGACATTACCTACGTTTCCACCCGTCCGGCCGTTCACCGGACCGAAGTCGTCGTTTTCCACCTCGATTTCCTTTAAGTATGCTTCCACTTCGACGGTGGCCGCATGGTTGACTTCACTACCATTCGGTGCAACTGCCATCACCATCGCTGTGTTGACGATTTTGCCTACCACCAGATCGGCTGCCGTCGTGACATACGTGGTCCGGAAGGTATGTGCATTGATGATGCCCGGTCTAATCCGGGCAATCTGTTGTATAAAGCCCGTCAACGGATCGGTGATTTCCACGTCGTGAAGCGTTACGTTGCCCGTGTTAATGACTTGCAACTGGTAACCGATGCGATCGCCCGCTTTCTCGACGAGCTCCCTATCGGCTACTTTGTCGATGCGTATCGCAGGCGCCTGCGCGATTGCCGTTATCGTTTTATCGCCCGGTTCTGGTGTATTCGGATCGTCCGATAAGAACTCCGGCGTGCGGTTTCCACCAGGATCGTTGCCGGAAACCCGCGCTTGGTTAATCACTTCACCGGCATCCACATCCGCCTGTGTAACGACATGTCGAGCCGTAACCGTAACGGATTCGCCCGGCCTCAGCCTGGCAATGGGCGAGCCAGCCAGGATTTCGGCGTTGTCGTCGGTAACGACTACATCCGTTAATGTGACATTGCCGGTATTGGTGACCACAATATTGAAGTACTTGATCTGGTCGCCCACCCCGTATGGCCCTTCGCTGGTTACGCCTTTCGTTAGCGACAAGCCCGGTCTGCTTTCCATGTATATCACCGTCGGGTCATTGGGTTCGGATGTATTCGGATCATCCGAAAGCACTTCCGGTATCGGAGTACCGTCTGGGTCATTGGCCGTCGCTGTCGCTTGGTTCACCACGGTACCTGCATCAATGTCGGCTTGGGTGACGGGGTGCCGTGCGACGACTGTAGCCCTTGCTCCGGGCAGCAGGCTAGCAATGGGCGAGCCTGCTATGATCTCCGCGTTGTTGTCCGTTACCGTCACGTCGGTCAGCGTGACGTTACCCGTGTTGCGGACCGTGATTTCGTAATCGATGTAATCACCGACCGCATAGGGACCTTCGCCGGTTGACCGCTTGGTAAGTGCCAAGCCCGGTCTTTGCGTGAGCTCTACTACCGTGGGGTCGTTCGGTTGCGGCGTATCCGGATTGTCCGACGGGACTTCCGGTATCGGGTTGCCATCCGGATCGTCGCCCGTCACCTTCGCCTGGTTCACCACGGTGCCGGCATCGATGTCCGCTTGGGTAACTTGGTGGCGCGCGATGACCGTTACCGTGGTATTCGGTGCCAAGTTGGCTATTGGCGAGCCTGCTGTGATTTCCGCATTATCGTCTGTCACGGTTACGTCGGTCAACGTTACGTTACCCGTGTTGCGCACGGCAATCTCGTAGTTGATGTACTGGTTTACCGCGTAAGGGCCTTCACCTGTAACGCGTTTGGTAAGCACCAGACTCGGCTGTTGCGCCAATTCGACCACGGTTGGGTCGTTCGGTTGCGGCGTATCCGGATTGTCCGACGGCACTTCCACTATCGGGTTGCCGTCCGGATCGTCACCCGTCACCTTCGCCTGGTTCACCACCATACCCCCATCGATGTCGGCTTGGGTAACTTGGTGGCGCACGATGACCGTGGCAGCCTTATTAGGTGCCAGGCTCGCCACCGGTGAGCCAGACACGATCTCCGCATTACTATCGGTCACGGCCACATCCGTCAGGGTTACATTGCCTGTATTGGTCACCGTTATTTCAAAGTCGATGTAGTCACCCACTGTATATGGCCCTTCGCCGGTAGCACGTTTGGCCAACACTAGGGCCGGCCGCTGCGTGAGCTCGACAACCGTGGGGTCGTTCGGTTGCGGCGTATCAGGGTTATCCGACGGAACTTCCGCTATCGGGTTGCCATCCGGATCGTCGCCAGTTACCTTGGCCTGGTTCACTACCCTACCCGCATCGATGTCCGCTTGGGTAACTTGGTGGCGCGCGATGACCGTGGTAGCCTTATTAGGTGCCAGGCTCGCCACCGGTGAGCCAGACACGATCTCCGCATTACTATCGGTCACGGCCACATCCGTCAGGGTTACATTGCCCGTATTGGTCACCGTTATTTCAAAGTCGATGTAGTCACCCACCGTATATGGCCCTTCGCCTGTGGCACGCTTGTTAAGCGCCAAGCCCGGCCGCTGCGTGAGCTCGACCACCGTGGGATCGTTCGGCTGTGGCGTATCCGGGTTGTCCGACGGTACTTCCGCTATCGGGTTGCCATCCGGATCGTCGCCAGTTACCTTCGCCTGGTTCACCACGGTACCAGCGTCGATGTCGGCTTGCGTAACCCGGTGCCGGGCGATAACCGTCGTCGCTGTGTTCGGTGCGAGGCTAGCTATCGGCGAACCCGCCGTGATTTCCGCGTTGTTGTCCGTCACGGTTACATCCGTCAACGTCACATTGCCCGTGTTTGTCACGATGAGCTCATAGTTGATATACTGACCCAGTGCATACGGCCCTTCGCCTGTCGCACGCTTGGTGAGTGCCAGGCTTGGACTTTGCGTAAGCTCCACCACGGTCGGGTCGTTGGGCTGCGGCGTATCCGGATTATCCGACGGGACTTCCGGTATCGAGTCGCCGTCCGGGTCGTCTCCAGTCGCCTTCGCCTGGTTCACCACTGTTCCTGCATCGATGTCGGCCTGAGTAACCTGGTGCCGCGCGATGACCGTGGCCATGGCGCTCGGTGCGAGGTTCGCTACCGGCGAACCAGATACGATGGCTGCGTTGTTGTCGGTCACGACTACATCGGTCAGTGTCACGTTGCCCGTGTTGGTTACGGTGAGTTCATAGTTGATATATTGGCCTATCGTGTATGGACCTTCACCTGTTATCCGCTTCGTAAGTGATAAGCCTGGCTTTTGCGTCAGTTCCACCACCGTCGGGTCGTTCGGCTGCGGTGTGTCGGGGTTATCCGACAGAACTTCCGGTATCGCGTTGCCCTCGGGATTGTTGCCCGTCGCGGTCGCTTGGTTCACTACCGTACCGGCATCGATATCGGTTTGGGTAACCTGGTGCCGGGCGATGACCGTGGCCGTGGCGTTCGGTGCGAGGCTCGCTACCGGCGAACCATCAGTAATCTCCGCGTTGTTATCCGTAACGGTTACACTCGTCAACGTTACATTCCCCGTGTTGCGAATAACAATTTCATAATCAATATAATCGTCGACACCATAGGGGCCTTCACCGATTGCACGCTTGGTGAGCGCCAAGCCGGGTCTTTGCGTAAGTTCCACTACCGTCGGGTCGTTGGGCTGCGGTGTGTCCGGGTTGTTGGAGGGCACCTCCGGTATCGGGTTGCCTCCGGGGTCGTTACCCGTTACCTTCGCTTGGTTCACCACGATGGCTGCATCGATATCGGCTTGCGTAATTTGATGCCGTGCAACGACCGTGGCTGTAGTATTCGGTGCGAGGCTAGCTACCGGCGAACCGGATACAATCTCCGCATTATCATCCGTAATAACGATGTCCTTTAGCGTCACATTTCCCGTGTTGCGGATGACAATTTCATACTCGATATCATCGTTGATGGCATAAGGCCCTTCCCCTATTGCCACTTTGGTCAGCGTCAATGAAGGGGCCAATGGGACGTTTGTGGTAGTCGGCACACCCGGATCACCCGGAGTGCCGGGGTTGTCCGGGTCAGGTGTCGACGGAACAGGGTTTATCGGGTCGGCCGGATTATCCGGGTCGGTTGTCGGTGGCGTGCCCGTGGCCGTGGCCAGGTTCTCCACTTCGCCCGCGTCTTTCTCCGCCTGGGTTATTGTATATGTAGCCGTGCCCGTAGCCACTTCACCCGGAGCAAGAGTCGTCTCGTCCAAGGTGATCGTGCCTGTGATTTTCGGATCGGTTACCGTTACACCGGTCATTGTCACGTTGCCCGTGTTGGTCACCGTGAACGTGTATTCGATACTATTGCCATCAGCCGACAGTACGCCGGTCTTGGCGAATGACAATGCCGGGCCAGCAGGAACCTCGACCACAGTCGGTACGCCGGGGTCACCCGGTGTACCGGGGTCGTCAACATCCGGCGTGGATGGTACAGGATCGATCGGCTCACCGGGTTGGGTCGGATCATCGGGGTTAAATGGTGGCGTGCCCGTCACCGTCGCGGCATTCTCCACTTCGCCCGCGTCCTTCTCGGCCTGCGTTACCGTGTAGGTCGCCGTGCCTGTCGTGCTTTCGCCCGGCACCAGCGTGGTGGCTGCAAGTACGATTGGGTCTGTGATTTTTGGATCGGTCACCTCCACACCCGTCAGCGTCACATTGCCCGTGTTGGTCACCGTGAACGTGTATTCGATGGTGTTGCCTTCAGCGAATAATACGCCCGTCTTGGCGAATGACAGGGCAGGGTCAGCTGGTACGTCGACTAGGGTCGGTACACCGGGGTCACCCGGTGTGCCGGGGTTGTCCGGATCCGGTGTCGAGGGAACAGGCTCTATCGGCTCGGCAGGGTTATCCGGATCGGTTGTCGGTGGTGTGCCCGTCACCGTGGCCAGGTTCTCCACTTCCCCGGCATCCTTCTCCGCTTGGGTTACCGTGTAGGTAGCCGTGCCCATGGCTACTTCGCCCGGGGCCAGTTCGGTTACATCGAAGGTGATTGCACCCGTGATTTTCGGGTCGTCGACGGTTATGTCCGTCAGCGTCACGTTGCCGGTGTTGGTCACCGTGAACGTGTATTCGATGGTGTTGCCTTCGGCGAATAATACGCCCGTCTTGGCGAATGACAGGGCAGGGTCGGCAGGGATTTCCACTTCGGTCGGTACGCCGGGGTTACCCGGCGTGCCGGGATTGTCAACATCCGGTGTGGACGGTACAGGGTCGATCGGTTCTGCGGGGTTATCCGGGTCAGTTGTCGGCGGCGTGCCCGTTACCGTGGCGTTATTCTCTACCTCGCCCGCGTCCTTGTCTACCTGTGTCAGCGTATAAGTCGCCGTGTAAGTCGCTATCTCACCCGGGGCTAGCGTTCCTTCGACACTGGTGCCGCTGTTCGAAACAAATGCCGGGGCTGGAGCCGTGCCCGTGCCGCTGAAACCCGCCTCGGCGAGCGTAATGTCCTCCATCGTCACGTTGCCCGTGTTGGTCACCGCGAATGTATAGGTAACCGTGTTGCCATCGGTCGACAGTACGCCCATCTTGGCGAATGACAGTGCAGGGGCGGCGGGAACATCAACTACCGTCGGGATGCCCGGGTCGCCCGGCGTGCCGGGTTGATCGGTATTGGGGGTCGATGGTACCGGGGTCATCGGCGCGGCCGGATTATCCGGGTCGGTTGTCGGCGGCGTGCCCGTCACCGTGGCCTGGTTCTCAACCTTGCCCGCATCCTTCTCCGCTTGGGTAACCGTGTAGGTCGTCGTACCCGTCGTGCTTTCGCCCGGGGCCAGTGTCGTGGCACCCAGCACGATCGCCCCCGTGATTTTCGGGTCGGTGACTTCGACACCCATCATCGTCACGTTGCCTGTGTTGGTCACCGTGAACGTATAGGTAATCGTGTTGCCATCTGCTGACAGTACACCTGTTTTGGCGAATGACAAGGATGGGTCGGCCGGGACGTCAACTACCGTCGGTACGCCCGGATTGTCAACGTCCGGGGTCGATGGAACAGGGTCGATAGGCTCGCCCGGTTGGGTCGGATCCGTAGGGTCGAACGGTGGCGTGCCCGTCACCGTGGCGGCATTTTCCACACCGCCCGCGTCTTTGTCTGCCTGCGTCAGGGTGTAGGTCGCCGTGTACGTCGCCACCTCACCGGGAATAAGCGTGCCCTCCGGACTGCTGCCACTGTTGGAAGCAAATACCGGAACAGGGGCTGTGCCCGTCCCGCTGAAGTCGGCCTCGGCGAGCGTAATGTCCTCCATCGTCACGTTGCCCGTGTTGGTCACCGTGAACGTGTATTCAATGGTGTTGCCGTCGGCTGACAGTACGCCCGTTTTGGCGAATGACAAGGATGGGCCGGCGGGGACATCCACGATGGTCGGTACGCCGGGGTCACCCGGCGTGCCGGGATTGTCTACATCCGGAGTCGACGGAATAGGCTCTATTGGTTCTGCCGGATCGGACGGGTCCGTCGTGGGTGGTGTGCCCGTAACGGTTGCGGCATTCTCCACCTCACCCGCATCCTTCTCGGCCTGGGTCAACGTGTAGGTCGCCGTGCCCGTGGTACTTCCGCCCGGAGCCAGCATCGTCGCTTCAAGCACAATCGGGCTGGTAATCTTCGGGTCGTCTATCGTGATGTCTTCCATCGTCACGTCGCCCGTGTTGGTCACCGTAAATGTATAGGTAACCGTGTTGCCGTCGGCCGACAGTGCACCTGTCTTCGTAAAGGATAGCGACGGAACATTCAATAACGCTGCCGTAGACATTACCGGGCACACGTGCATGTCGTGTGTAATAACCAACCGATATTGATTATCTTTCTGCTCCAGCTCGATGTTATCGATGGTCAGCTCATCCGTAGTCGTTCCACTGTATTGACCGCCATCAGAAATATCGTTCCAGGTATCGCCACCATCCACACTTTCTTGCCATTGGTAGATTAATCCCGCCGAAACGTCTATTGCAGTGGGTTCCGTATAGTCCGGTAAGCCGCCATCAAACGTCGTCGCCTGAATAGCTTCCGCTGTGGCGGAGAAAACCGCTGCTGATCCACCAACAGCCGTAACATCCACAGGTTGGGTGCTGATGGCCAGTTGCGTTGCCGTAATGGCATTCGTGTAGTTTCCCGTGTACGATGCTCCGACAACTGTTCCGTCCGCGTTCACCTCGTTGCCTATCGGGTCGATAACGCCATAATATTCTACGGCATCCGGGCAACCGTCGTTGTCGCTATCGGGGTCTAACCGATTTGGTATGCCATCTTCATCGGTATCACATTCCAACGCCATTTCGTCCACCGAAGTCGCTCCATAGAATAGCTGAGGATAAGAAAATATCGGAGTCCAGGAAAATGGTGCCTGCGTATTGATTCTGACGATGGTACCTATCGGGCCTTGGGCGCCGTCGGCCCCAACACCTGTTACCCCGAACAACTGATCGCCATTGGCCTTAGCCAAGCCCCATGTATACCGGGGTAACGCGCCTAAAACAGTATGCGAGAGGTAATCAAAATCAGCATCGACCGCGACTTCCAATATGAGGGGATTTGTGGGGTCAATGCCTGCATCAAACCACAGTACGTACACTTTGTCGCCAAAGCAGATGAAATCACCATTTGAAAACCCGGTGCCAAAATCAGCCCAGGTGGAAACCTGGTACGTACCTCCCACGACATCTATTTTTCGCACGGTGGCATTACCCGCACCTCCGGCCAACAAATTACCATCGGGCAGAAATGATAGCCCATTTCCAGAAAACCCTAGGTCTGGAACAACTTCCGTAACCGCACAACTACTCGGGTCAACTCTAATCAGCTTATTCGTGGATGTGATTCCCCAAATATTACCATCACTATCCATCGCGATATCGCCGACAATACCACCCGTCACAGTAATCCCCGAACAAAGGACAGTCAGGTTGTTGGTTACGGTATTATATTCAACTAATTCGCCTCCGTTCGTATTGGCTATGATGAGGGGACTTGGAATAAACGAGCATTCATCCGTATCCAAAATACCGTCGTTATCGTCATCCAAATCACATATATCTGCAATGCCATCGCCATCCGTATCTACATTGCCGGAAGCAGGGTCACAGTTATCGACCACGCTCACGATGACCTCATTACTCAGCTGCGGTGGTAAAGGGTTAGTCGGACCATCACCGTTTACCGTGGCCGTGTTTTCTATCAGACCATTAGCTATGTCTGCCGCCGTAACCGAGTAGTTGCCCATAAGGATAACCGACTCGCCGGGGGCAAGCGTACCGGGCGCGGATGGCCACGATGAACCAGCAGCTGTACTTGTATTTGCAATAGGGCCACCCAACAGCGGGTCGGTGACCGCAATGTTCGTTATGGTCACGTTTCCTTCGTTGCTGAGGTTGAAGGTATAAGTAATCACATCGTTCAAACCTAAAGGCCCGGTGAAATCAGCGGCCTTTACCAACCTGAGCGACGGATTCTGCGAACCGGGAGTCGTCACTTCTCCATCCCCGGGGTTTTCCGGGTTAACGGGATCGCCACCCGGACCTTCTCCCTCAGCGATAACCTTATTCAGTACGCTGCCGTTGTCAAGATCACCCTGGTTAATGGTGTACGTAGTCGTCAGGACTTCATTTGCACCGGGAGCTAGTGTGGCAATCGTTTCGTTCAGGCCCGTGAGGGCATCGTTCACTTCGATATCGCTTAAGGTCACGTTGCCCGTGTTGGTTACCGTGATCGTATATGCCAGTAAATCGCCCAACGCACCATATTCTACCGCAGCCGCATCGGCATTGACCGACGTCAGCACTTTCACTAACGAAAATGCAGGATTCTCGACAAAAACGGTGATGGTTTTGGGAGTGGATACCCCCGGAGCAGACACGCCATCCAGCGCATAGTCATCTTCAACGGTGTAGGTAAGGGTTGCTTCCCCGCTGAATCCGGGTGCCGGAGTGAACGTGACAATCCCATCGGGGTTTGCCGTCCACGTTCCTTCCGGTGTGGTAACGGATGTTTGCTGACCGTCTGTATCCGGGTCCAGATCTACCGAACCCGGAACGATGTTTCCGTCATAGTCAATCGCACCCTCCACTGCGTCGACATCGACCGGAACACCTATTGGGGTCGTGGCGTTCTTGTCTTCGGCAACAGGAATGGAATTTATAGCATTTAGTGTTACCGAGATATTGACGGTTTCAAAGTTCGCGGCACTGGAAGCCCCCGAATTATTTCCAGGATAAAATGTTAACGTCTCGGTCGCTGCCTCTGCGGTAAACCGCAGTTTATTCGTACCCCAAATATTTTGGCTGACGTCTGAGACATTAATTCGTGACCGGGCGCCGACCTGAAAATCAAACTGGTCGATATACTGGCCCGCATAGGGTGTAGCACCCCCCGTGATGGCTGACGAGGTATAAATCGTGAGTTCATATTCCCGACCTGGGAATAAATCAGACATTGTGGTTCGGATGGCTTCTTCGGAACCCAACGTTCCCACATCCCTTATAGAAATCCAGAAACTATGCCCGTTCGGGGGTGCCGGTAACGGTCCGGGATTCCAGTTGTTACCACCGCCGAGTGTACCGGAAGTGGCAGCAGTTGTTGCGTTAGAGACATCGGGAGTACCTGTAACGGCTACCCAACCAGCATTCGGAACACACGTACTGCAGAGTACTGAACCAGCAGATGAGGGAATTTGTTGTGCCTTACCCTTCGGGATGAAACTTAACAACAAGAAAAATACTAATAATCGTAATTTGTTTTCCATATACTAGTTTTATCATCCATTTGCTAAACTTGATCTCGACAAATTACCTCAAGCACATTACCCCGTACGTTAAGGGATAGTTAAACCATACCGCATATCAGACGATGAGTGGAAAGAAGACCAGCATTAATTCAAGCATGATGGTAGATATCGGATCTCTGCCGCAAAGAAAGTATTTAGAATTGGAGGTATAGGTTAGGGCAAATAGAAAACAGCTGTTATTTGTGATATTTATGTAGTCAAATAGCATTTTTTTGCTACTGTTTTTCATCCGGCAATTTCTCAAGTATGTGACCCAAGGGATTACCGAAAAACGCCCGCGACGCAAAAAGAACCAATCAATAAAAAACCGGGAGAAATGTGTAGATTTACCCAAATAAACCTCGAATACACTATTACGCCGTTATCGCGCATGCTATGAAAATAAAAAGCCTGACTTGTATATTTATCGTCGTTTTACCTATAGCGGTGTTAATCGCCGATGAACACCCCACTATCCAGCAACTGGATGCCCAATGGAAACAAGGCGAACTGGATACCCGGCAGTACACTAATGCCGTCAACGACTGGGTCAATCTCCAATTTGCTTCGGGCGTTCATTTCCATCGCGACACGCTCATCCAACGCCTTTACACATTCCGGCAGCTTGCATGGAGTGCCGATTCGTTGAGTTCCAGCCGCATCAACTACTACATTTACTTAAGCAACAACGCCAACTATGGCAACCGGGAAGGCGAGGGAGTCTACTTTCTGGAAAAAGCCGAACAGGAAATTATCGCGGCGCATGGACAAAAACCACTATTGGTTGCCGGACATAAATGCAATATGTACGTCGACAAGCGGAACTACGAAAAGGTGATTGCCACGTATGAGCAGGAGCGTGATTATATCGCTCAGTTCCCGGAGCTTCTACGGGCCAAGGCGATCCAACTGAACATCGCTGGCAGTTTCATCAATGTACTGAATCCAACGGCCATCGCCTACGCCAGGCTGGGCGACGCCACGCGCCTCAACGAAACAATCGCCCTGGCCGAGGATATTTACAGCGAGCTGAAAAAGCAGATGAAACCGGAGTCGTACAAGGGTTTCATCATTAACTTCTATATGAAAAACCTTTATTACCACAAATATTTCACAGCGGAACACAACCAACAAAAATCGTGGGAAGCGCTAAGCGGGATACGAAATGCACTGTATGTCGATAGCAAGGACAATCAGGCTGGAATGATTCCTCAATTGGCTCCGGTATTGGAGACGAAACTGATCGATTATTTCCTCACCTACAAACAAAACGATAGCGCGGCCTTCTACATTGCCAAACTGAAAGCAAGTCCCGGCGTATTCACCGATCATGATTTTACGTTGAACCGATTCGAATCGGAGCTGTTGGCTAATCAAGGGAAATATAAACAGGCATATGAGTGGGCCAGAGCTGCGACACATGATATTGACTCCATCCAATCCATCCTGGTGAACGATATCGACGAATTGCTATATGCGCACACCGAAGCGGAATATAACCGACAGGCATTGCAAGCCTCCGAGCAGCAGAAGCACCGGCGCACGATGTGGTTGGTCGCCGTATCGGTTTTCGCCATTGGAGCCATGACCCTTGTTTATTTGATCATACGCCGCCGAGAGAGGCAAACCCAAGTACAAATAGAAAAACTCAATAACGCCGCCAATATACAAATAGCCGCTATGGAGGAGATAAAGGCACAAGCCATCCGCGATGAGCAAAAACGTTTGGCACGCGACCTGCACGATGGGCTTTCATCCACATTGGCGGCTACTAAGCACCAACTCGAATTATTGGCGTTCGATAGCACGCCCGAAGTTGCGGGGAAGTTAACGGATATCCAAAAGCAAATCGGACATGCCTACACCATTGCCCGGAGCAAAAGCCACCAGTGGTATGATACAGCCAATGGAGCGGCAGAGGCCGATTTCGAGCACCGTATCCAACGGCTATTGGATAGCGCGCTTGCCGACCGCCACTACACGAAAGAAGTGCACGTAGACGATGATACGCTTTCGCATCTCCCGTTGGATACCCGAATTGACTTGCTTCGGATTGTGCAGGAAGCGGTAACGAATACAATCAAACATGCGAATGCGCGACATGTAGCCGTATTGTTGTACCGCGATGAACCTTCATTGATTTTATCAGTTAGTGATGATGGTAAAGGGGCAAGATGGAAACAATCGGGCCGAACGGGCATGGGTATGCAATCGATGAAAGACAGGGTAGCACAACATGGTGGCAGCCTACATGTGGAATCCGGTCCGGACGGTACGCAGATTACGGCTGCTGTGCCGCTGGAAATTCAGGCCCGCCCATCACGGATGTATACCGATATGCGATAACTAATTGTTGCTATATTTAACAGATAAAATAACACGTTTTTGTTATACTTAACATTTTCTCTCCATTATACTAATTGTTAGCTTTGTTGCCATCAAAAAATGTCCCGTCGTTCATGCAAATATACCCATGTATTCACCAGGAAACCCAATTGCCGTAGTCTACGATGACCATTTGCTGTTTGCGGAGTCCTTTTCGGCAGTTCTTGAGCGGCTTAAACTCTTCAAATCGGTACATATATTTGTAGATAACGAACATGCCTACCTCCAATTTTTGGTCAAGCATTTCGATGAACCTATCTATTTATTCCTCGATTACTACCTACCCGAAAAAAACGCGTTAACGTTGATCAACGAGACGCGGAGGATTAATAAAAAGGCCAAGATTATTGTGGTAAGCAGTATCTCCACCCCCACGATCATCAGTCATATCTTAACCTACAACCCCAATGGGTTTCTGAGTAAATCGTCTGGCGTTGATATCGTTATTGAATGCGTGCGATCTATTGGACAAGACAAGCCCTATATTTGCCCCCAAATCAAAGCAATTATGGATGCTAAGTTATCGCTGGCCGACGAAATACCGTTCACCGCCCGCGAGCTCGAAATGCTTCATTATTTCGCGCAGGGGTTGTCGATTATCGAAACAGCCAACAAAACCCACCTCAGCAAACACACCGTTGTGGCCCATCGCCGCAAAATGATGACGAAAGCCCGGGTAAATTCCATTACCGAATTGCTTGCTTATGCAAGAAGCAAAGAACTACTCTGACCGTTCACGAACCTATCCGTTCTCTACTAGATAACGTTCGATCTCCGATTTGCCGATGTGATCCAATAGCTCCGTGATACCATAATATCGAATAGCCGCAACGATGTCCACCTGCTTTAATGGTTGGTCGGCGATTTCATCAAATTTGCTTTCTTGGGGCCTTTTTCTCATCCATTCGGATTTACCCCGCCCTTTTTTTACACATACTATGCCATTCATATAACTTTCTATAAAACGCAATCTTTAAATTATCCGCCATGTTGTCGTACCTATCAGTGCGACAGTACAGTTACTTCGGTCCTACGGTTGGCTTGGTGCTCCTCGCGGCTATAAGGCACGCCATCCGCACAGCGGTTTCAGCAGTCTGTTTTCCCCGTAGCCCTTGGCCATTATCCCGTCGCGGACGATGCCGATTACATAAAAATGGTGATAGGTTATTCATTCGGCAGAAGCAAAAGAAAGGGTTAGATTGAATTACACTTGCTATCTGATAACATTATGGCTAATAGACGCTATTAATTATCAATTAAATAACATATTTTTGCTAAGCTAACGGCATCGGGGGCATCGGACTATTTTGCTAGATTTACTTCCGAAAATTTCCGATTTCTACTAATAAGTTTGCTCATGCATCCTACACAACGTCCGATAGCGGTTATCTATGATGATCACCTATTGTGCGGAATCCTTTTCTACGATGCTTGAACGGCTTATGCTTTTCAAATCGGTTCATGCAGTTGACGATGAACAGTTATTTAAGCAAACACACCATCGTGTCCCACCGACGGAACATGATGACCAAATCGGGGAGCAAATCCATCACGGAGTTGTTGGCTTATGCCCGAAAGCAGCGCCTTTTGGAATAGATAGAATTCAGTAGATCTGCTCATCATGCAACGACCAGTACGTATCGCTTTTATACACCTACTCCTCTTTTGTTTTTTTAATAACAACGCGCTAGGCCAAATGAAACAGATAGCGCAAGAGCGGTACAAGCTATCATCGGCCTCGGATAGCGTTAGCAAGGTTAACAGCTTAAATCGGTTGGGAACACTTTACCGAAGCCGAAACGTAGACAGCTGTTTTTACTACGGAATGGAGGCCAGGCGCATAGCAACCGATATACGGTACCAGCAAGGGCAAGCAGATGCAGACCTTTTGGTTGCCTATGCTTTTTTCAAACGTGGGTTATACGCAGAATCGCTGGAGTTGCTTGGAAAAACACTATCATACTACCAGCAACGCAATAATACCGAGCAAATTATACGGGTGTACCTGGATATGGTCGAAGTTCAAAACAAAGGCATATCCGATCGGGATGAGATTGTATCACTGTTGAACATGGCTATCCAAACCGGAAAAAGGCTGAAAAAAGACAGCATCATGTCTGAAGTCTACATGAGCTATGTCAACCGGGGCCCGGACCTTGCTGAAGATAGCATTGATTACTATCTGCGCAAATCTACGGAAATCGCCGACAGCTATAATGATGAACGCATGTTGGCATATAACCAGCTTTGGCAAGTCCGTGTGCTAATTTTAAATGGTCAGAAGCAGGAAGCATTGCCACTTGTACGGCAACTAATAGCCGATGCACAACGTACTGGCAACCCTAATCAGGAAATTAATGCACACTTCCTTATGGTTGGCTATTGCGACACCGACCCCAAAATGGCACTTGACCATTGTTACCAGGCTTATGAAGTGTCACAGAAAAGTGGAGACAGATCTTTGGAAATCTATATTCTGAATAATGCTTTGGAAGTTGCTGAGCACCTTGGTGACAAGGATGAAATCATCAAGGTGCATGAAGCATTGGAAAAGTCGATGGCGGCCGAATGGGAAAAGTCAAAGAAATTCATCAGTGACTATGTTCGCTTCAACGCCATACAGGATGACAACAGATTATTGAGTGCGGAGAACGCGCGACGCACCCTATGGCTAGTTGCTATTTCATTCGCTGCATCAATCATTGTGCTCGCCATTTATCTCACCATGCTCCGCCGCAACCGGAAAGCGAAAGAACAGGTGGAAGCGCTGAACAATGCCGCCAACATGCAAATCATCGCCATGGAGGAAGCGAAGCACCAGGCAGTGAAAGAAGAACAACAGCGGCTGGGACAGGACCTCCACGACGGTCTTTCCTCATCCATCGCGGCCATCCGCCACACATTGGAAGTACTCGCTGTCGACAGCGATGATGAAGTGCTGAAAAGCAAACTGACCAAGCTCCGGTCGGAGGTCACCCATGCTTACGAAGTAGCCCGGAACAAAAGCCATGACTGGTTCAGCGCCACGGAAGGTCAGGAAGAACAGTTGTTCGAGAACAGAATCAATGCGTTGGTGGATACCGCGCTGCCGGATAGCCGCTACCAAAAGACCATCCATATTGATGAGGGTTCGTTGCTCCGGGTGGATACAAACTCCCGCATCATCCTACTGCGCGTCATCCAGGAAGCAATTACCAACATCATCAAACATGCGAGAGCTACCCGGGTGGACATTCTGATTTATGAAGAAATCGAGCGCCTGGTCATGACGGTCAAAGACAACGGCCGCGGATTGGGCAAACAAACCGACCCTCGTGGGAAATCGGCAATTGGGCTGAACTCCATCCAACGGCGTGTTAACCTACTGGCCGGCGAATTCGACATCCGTTCGGGGGAAGAAGGTACCGAAATCATCGTGACCATGCCTTTTGATTATCGCCACTTCGATCACGCAAATGAACACCTAAATGTATCCATGTAACCCCTGCCCCTTCAAAAAACGGAAAACACTGTACTACACCCTCGTAGTCATGGTTTGTTTTACACTTGTCGCGGCGCTGGTAACAGCGAAAGCGATCGGCCAATCCCCGCTTACTGAACCGGATTCAAAAGCAGAACAGGAATTCGAAAAGTTAAACAAGAAATACCATGCACACCAGTTGACGGCAGATCAATACCTGGCAAAGGCTGATTCTTTGGTGCATCAGCTATTGTCTGAAGGCAAGCGTTTCGAGACCAACAAATTGGTAGACCTGCTCGGCCTGTATGAAGATATCGCTTGGAGCGACCCACAATATGGGCGTGGTCGTGTCAGTTACCATTACTTGTTTTTCAACAACGCACGGATGGCGAAACAAAAAGGGGCCTCCATTTATTATGCCGAAAAGGTTGCCGAAGCCTATAAAGAAATTGGCGAAGAACACCCGTTGATCGCGCAGCTGCAACTCACCAAAATCTACCAGGAACTCCGGCTTTACGATAAGGTCATCGCCGTATTCGAAAGCGAGCGCAGCTATCTGGAGAGCCTGCCTGAGCTCTTGCGAGAAGGTGGTGTCGACAACTCGGTTGGACTTAACGCCATGTATGTCCTATCGCCGGTGGTAACCGGATACATCAAATTGAATGATACGGCATCCGTGCGTAACGCAGCGTTGCTGGCCAACCAAATCGGCACACTCCTACAACACAACGATTCGCTTAGCAGGCCCCAACTGTTGTACAATGATATGTTGATGATCGACATCGAGCACTCCGTAGCCGACTTCGAACGGCGGTACCACGATGCCAGCCAGCTCCTCAACCGTATGGAACAACTGAAAACCACCTACAAAGACCAAGCAACTAACTTTATCGACATTAACTTGGTCCGCTTTCGCATCGAAAATCATAAAAAATTGGGCAATACAGACAGCCTACGGTATTATATTGAAAAATATGCATCATCTCCGAATTTCGGCAAAAGTCAAAGCGCTGACGTGTCGGAGTTCAGGGCTGACCTAGCATCCCTGAAGGGTGAATACCGCAGCGCCTACAATTACCTCCTCGAGGCGCTGCAGCACGAACGCGATTTGCAGGCAAACCTGATGTCCGAATCGAGTGATTTACTCTATGCTTTTACGCAAGCCGAACACAACGCTATTGCCCTTCAACGGGCTGAGCAGGTGAAACGTAAACGCACGCTATGGTTGGTTGTGATCTCATCCATTGCCGCTGTAAGCGTACTTGCCATTTACCTGATCATGCTGCGCCGTAGCCGTAAGGCGAAAGAACAAATAGAAGCCCTCAATAACGCAGCCAACATGCAGGTCATCGCCATGGAGGAAGAAAAACAACAGGCCGTAAAAGAAGAACAGCAGCGACTGGGGCAGGACCTCCACGACGGCCTTTCCGCATCCATCGCGGCCATTCGGCACCAACTGGAGGTATTGATGTTGGATGCCAGTGATCCGGCACTTAAACACAAACTGAATACACTGCAGTCGGACGTATCGCATGCTTACAAAGTAGCCCGAAACAAAAGCCACGCCTGGTTCAGCGCCACAGAAGGCCAGGAGGACCAGTCGTTCGAGCACCGCATCAACACATTGGCCAACAGTGCACTGCCCAACAGCCGTTATATCAAAACCATCCACATCGACTCGGGAGCACTGGCCCGCGTTGGCGTGAACACCCGCATCACCCTGCTACGTATTATCCAAGAGGCGATTACCAACATCATCAAACACGCGAAAGCGACCGGCGTGGATATTCTGATATACGAAGAAATCGATCGCCTTGTCCTGACAGTAAAAGACAATGGTCGCGGATTGGTTAAGCAATCCCAACCACGTGGAAAATCGGCGATGGGCTTAGCATCCATCCAACGGCGGGTAAACATCTTAAATGGCGAGTTGGACATCCAGTCTGGAAATCAGGGGACGGAAATCATGGTATCTGTACCCCTATTATGAGAAAGGCCTCCATATGCAATGATGCAACAGCTTTTGAAACCTAATTACAAGGCTACGGATGATGGAGCAAATCCACCTCAACCAGCCCCTCTATTGTTCCTAGTAACCAACCTATCGACCACCTTAGCAGTCGCCAATTGGCAATTGTTTACGCTTCGTACACCTGGCACTTCACCGCTGTTTTCAGGTAGGCTTCCAGTGAGGTGTGCAGAAGATAAGCAATATGCCTGTAGGTTGCCTATACTTTCCCTATGAAACAATGACGTTATCGCGCATAATAAGGGTCTGGTGGAACTGCACGGCCTGGTCGTTGCCGAACAGGAATGGTTCAATGCGTGGGCCGACTTCATCTACGAAAACGAAAACTGGTTTGACGAGGAGGACGACAGGGGCAGCGACTTAATCCACCAAGTGTTTCGACAGTATGAGGAGGTGTCGGTGGATATCGTGACCCTCGACCGCGACCAGCAGGAGTTTTTCGGCGCGGTGGGTGAGGTGACCGACCTGCAGTCCGAATACTTTGATTATGGCGAAGCTGTTTTGGACCTGTACACCGCGCTGCACGAACGATCGGAAAAGATATACCGCAGGACTGAACGGCTCAACGACCACATCGACAAGAACATCCTGTAAGTAGGCATTTGTTGTGCCAAAGCAAGCGGCCATCTCACAAAAGGATGGCCTCTTTTTATATATCCGGATTACTTCTGCCGGAAATAAACCTCCACGGGCACCCCTTCAAAATCAAAATGCTCGCGCAGCTTATTTTCTACAAACCGCCTGTACGGCTCTTTGATGTATTGCGGAAGGTTACAGAAAAAGGCAAACATCGGCGATCGGGCACCCACTTGCGTTACATACTTTATTTTGATGTATTTCCCCTTGGTAGCTGGGGGGGGATAACTTTCGATGATGGGCAGCATCACCTCGTTCAACTTCGAGGTAGACACCTTCTTTACCTTATTTTCATACACCTTTGACGCGGCTTCGATTGCCTTGAAAATACGTTGCTTCTCCGTGACCGATGTGAAGATGATGGGCACATCGGTAAAAGGGGCTATCTTCTCCCGGATGAGTTCTTCAAAAACCTTGGTGGTTTTGTTGTTTTTTTCAATCAGGTCCCATTTATTGACCAGGATAACAACCCCCTTCCGGTTCTTCTCGGCCAAATGGAAAATATTGATGTCTTGGGCCTCAATACCTTCGGTGGCATCCAGCATGAGAATGACGACATCCGATTCTTCGAGCGCTTTGATGGTCCGCATCACCGAATAGAACTCGATATTCTCCTTCACTTTGGTCTTGCGCCGCAGGCCGGCCGTATCAATCAGGGTGAAATCATGTCCGTATTGATTGTAATGGATGCGAATGGAATCCCTTGTAGTACCGGCTACGGGTGTAACAATATTGCGTTCCTTGCCTATCAGCGCATTGATGAGGGAAGATTTACCTACGTTGGGCCTACCTACGATGGTATATTTCGGTCGGTCGTCTTCCTCCTCTTCTTCCGGTTCGAAGTGCGTGACCACCTCATCCAGCAACTCGCCGGTGCCAGAGCCCGTCATGGACGAAAGGGGATATATTTCGCCCAGCCCGAAACTGTAGAAGATGCTGGCTTCTTGTTGCAGTAGCGGATGGTCTACCTTATTGACCACCACGAAAACCGGCTTTTTGCTGCGCCGCAGTACGTCGGCAATGGCATCGTCCAGATCGGTGATGCCCGTGGTCACGTCCACCATAAAGAGGATCACCGAGGCTTCCTCAATGGCAATCATCACCTGCTCGCGGATAGCCGACTCGAACACGTCGTCGGACCCATGCACATAACCGCCGGTATCGACCACGATAAACTTCTGGCCGATCCATTCGCCCTGTCCGTAATGCCGATCACGCGTCACGCCGCTGAAATCGTCTACGATCGCCCGCCGGCTCTCCGTCAGCCGGTTATACAGGGTGGATTTACCGACATTGGGGCGTCCTACTATTGCGATGATGTTTGCCATAAGCCCACAAAGGTACGTATAAGGAATGGTAAACGGATTAAGTTCCTTTCAGTTGCGCCAAAATACCTTCGAGATACGTGCGGTCGTTTGCCAACCGGGGCACCTTATTCTGGCCACCGAGTTTGCCCCTCGATTTCATCCAACGGTAAAACGTACCGTCGGGGGCGTTGTGGATGATCGGGAAACGCAAGGCCAGGTTATTGAATCGCTTGGCATCATAGTCTGAATTGACTTCCCGCAGGGTGGTATCCATCACTTGGCAGAACCGATCGAAATCGTCGGGCTGCTCTTCAAATTCAACGACCCACTCATGGGCACCTGCGTTGCCATCACTAAAATAGACGGGGCCGGCGGTATAGTCGCGTAGGCTCGCCCCCGTTGCCGCGCAGGCCCGCTGCAACGCCTCGTCGGCATTGTCTACGATAACTTCTTCGCCAAATGTATTGATAAACTGCTTGGTGCGCCCCGTAACTTGGATGCGGTAGGGATGCAAGGTTGTAAATTTGATCGTATCGCCTACCATATAGCGCCACAGCCCCGCATTGGTGGAAATGACCAGCGCATAATTTTTACCGAGCACCACCTCGTCCAGGCCCACCGTTTTCGGATGCTCATCAAAGAGGTTCTCGACAGGAAGGAACTCATAGTATATACCGTAATCGAGCATGAGCAGCAGGTCTTCGGAATCGGATTGGTCCTGCAGCGCAAAATAGCCTTCGGAAGCATTGTAATTTTCCAGGTAATACATGCTGTCGGATGGCACTAGCTTCTTGAAAAGCTCACGATAGGGTTTGAAACTGACACCGCCATGGCTGTAGAACTCTAGGTTGGGCCAGATTTCAAGGAGGTTATCCTTCCCCGTGATTTCGAGCATCCGTTTGGCCAGTACCACGTACCACGTAGGTACGCCCGAGAGGTTGGTTACATTCTCGTGTATAGAGAGCTGCGCCACGGTTTCTATCTTCTCTTCAAAATTGGGGTTGAGGGCGGTTTCCAAATCGGGGGTGCGGTGGGTCTCTGCCCAAAAGGGGAGGTTGCGGAGGATGATGGACGAGAGGTCGCCGTAATAGGAATCGGACTGGAAGTTATTGATCTGGGAACTCCCGCCCAGAACCATCGATTTCCCCGTCAGTATCTTGGTATCGGGCCGGTTGTGGCAGTACACGGAGAGCATGTCTTTTCCACCTTGGTAGTGGCAATCTTCCAGCGCCTCCTCGCTCACCGGGATAAATTTGCTCCGGTCAGCCGTGGTGCCCGATGATTTGGCGAACCACTTGATATCCGAGGGCCAAAGGATATTCTGCTCGCCCTTAATCATGCGGTCTATATACGGTTTGAGGCTGTTGTAATCCTGTATGGGAACACGCTCTTTATAGGTCTCTACGGTGAGTATGGAATTGTAGTCGTATTTTCTGCCCCATTCGGTGGCCTCGGCAGCGGAAATAAGGCTTTGGAACCATTCCTCCTGGACCTCATGCGGATATTTCATGAAAAGCTCAATCTGGTGGATGCGCTTTTTCATAAGCCAGGTGAATATCGAATTGATGATGGCCATTTTTTAGTCGTAAGTCCCTAATTAGTCGTAAGTCCTAAGTCGTTTGTCGTAAGTTCCTGGCAATTGTAAATCTAAATCACTAAAGCTTTTTTCGGCGCAACTCAAAATTCCGGCCGAGGTAAAACTTGCGGGCCATCTCGTTCACAGCGATTTCCTCCGGTGTGCCGGCGAGCATTATTTTTCCTTCTGTGAGTAGGTATGCGCGGTCGGTAATCGACAACGTTTCCTGTACGTTGTGATCCGTGATGAGGATACCGATATTGCGGTGCTTCAGCTTTGACACAATGGTTTGGATTTCTTCTACCGCAATGGGATCGACACCTGCAAACGGTTCATCAAGCAGGATAAAATTCGGCTTGGCAGCCAGGGCCCGCGCTATTTCCGTACGGCGCCGTTCACCGCCGGACAACAAATCACCCCGGTTTTTCCGTACACGGTTCAAACTGAACTCGGCCAACAGCTCCTCCAGCTTCTCCTTCCGTTCTTCCCTATCCGGGTGATGGATTTCCAGTACGGCCATGATGTTGTTCTCTACTGATAACTTCCGGAATACCGACGCTTCTTGTGCCAAATAACCGATTCCCTTCTGCGCCCTGCGATACATGGGATCTTCGGTGATTTCCTCGCCGTCTAAGTATACGTGGCCTTCGTTGGGTTTGATCAGCCCTACAATCATATAGAACGACGTAGTTTTTCCAGCCCCGTTGGGCCCCAATAGCCCCACGATTTCACCCTGCCCCACTTCGAAAGAGACATCGTTTACCACCGTACGCTGGCGGTATTTCTTGATAAGGTGTTCTGCTCTTAATATCACTTTTTTGCTGTTTGCTCTTTGCCTTTTGCTGTTTGCTGTTTGCTATTTGCTGTTTGCTGTTTGCCAGACTAAATCCGTATATCTTTTATATTCAATTGCAGGCTGCGTTTATCGCGCCAGACATTTTCTTCGATCGTGTAGCACATGTCAAATGGACGATGTGTATTGATGGCTTCTGCATACTCCGCCAGACCGAAACCGATGCAGTCAAAGCGGGGGGACCCCGGTTGCATAACGGTCATTTTGAGGTGGGTGCCACCAACGACAGCAGCCGTACCCAAAACGCCTACTTGCCTACTCATGAAAAGCGGCGCCTCATTCTGGGGGCCGAACGGCTCGAATCGACGCAAAATACGGAAAAATTTGGCGTCTATCTCGGTAAATTCAAGTACCGCATCCACTCCTATTTCCCGTTGCAGCATGCCGGGGAGGATACTCGCCCCCACCACGCTTTCGAAACGCTCCTGGAAAAGGGCGATGTTCTCCGGCCTCATCGTAAGCCCAGCGGCGTACTTATGCCCGCCGAATTGATCGAGCAAATCGCTGCATGCACTCAAGGCCTCATACAGGTCGAACCCGACTACCGACCGGGCAGAGCCGGAAACATGCCCGTTGGTTTGGGTGAGGACGACGGTAGGCCGGTAATATTTTTCGGTGAGCCGTGTGGCTACGATACCGATGACGCCTTTATGCCAACCGGGCTGGAAAACGACCGTCGTCTTCCGCTTCCTAAGCGCTTCGTCCCCATCGATGATGGCAAGTGCCTCCTCCGTGATACGGAGATCGAAATCTTTCCGCTGGGTATTCTGTACGTCGATGCGCTGGCTGTATTCCCCTGCCTCTTGCAGTGATTTTGAAATCAATAATTTAACCGCGTCTTTCGCATGGTCTATCCGCCCGGCTGCGTTGATGCGGGGTCCGATCTGGAAAATGATGTCATTCACGGTAAAATGGCCGCTGCGATGGGTTGAGAGGTCAATCAACGACTGCAATCCGCAACATGGATTCGTATTGAGCTTAATGAGCCCATAGTGGGCTAGTATCCGGTTCTCGCCGGAAATCGGCACAATATCGGAGGCGATGCCTACCGCAACCAGATCAAGGTATTGGTAGCAACGGTTGATGTCCATGTTGTTTTTCTGCACAAAGGCCTGCACGATCTTGAATCCGATGCCGCATCCGGGCAGCTCTTTATAGGGATAGGGGCAATCGTTGCGTTTGGGGTCCAATACGGCCACCGCGTTAGGCAGATCATCACCCGGAAGGTGGTGGTCGCCGATGATGAAGTCAATGCCCAGCTCACGCGCATAGTCCACTTTATCGAGCGCTTTGATACCGCAATCCAATGCGATAACCAATGTGAACCCGTTTTCAGCGGCATAGTCGATACCTTGCTTGGAAATACCATACCCTTCCGCATATCGATCGGGCAGGTAGAACTCCAAGCCCGAATGGAACTGCCTGAAAAAACTATAAACAACGGCCACTGCGGTAGTGCCATCCACGTCATAGTCTCCGTAAATGAGCACCTTTTCCTTATTGCCTATGGCCTTCTCGATCCGGGCGATGGCCTTGTCCATGTCTTTCATGAGAAAAGGATCGTGAAGCGACGACAGATCCGGCTTAAAAAAGTTCCGCGCATCTTCAAAGTTATCGACCCCCCTGCTTATCAGCAACCCGGCCAGCACCCGATGGATACCTAAATCTTCGCCCAATTGCTGTGCCGCGGCCTCGTCATGACAGGAACCGATTGCCCATCTTTTTTGCATATATTTCGTCTATAAACGCTGTTTCTTCACTTGCACAATTTCTTTACCCCGGTGGTGTTCTGGCGGGCGTCGCCGTTCCCCATACCAGCCGGAGAAATCGATACCTTGCTTTTCCTGCAACCCACGAGGTTTGCAAAGAAGGCAAATTTATCTAAGTTTGTGCACTACGAAAGGGTAAAGATAAAAACATGCAAGCACATTCCTTATTCGAAGGCTCATTTTCCGTAGATTCTTCCAAAAAGTTCATCCCCTTTGATGCCAGCAAAGACAGCAAAAAAGACCGGCCAGGCTCTCTTTTTATCCATGTGCACCCGTTTCTGATTGAATCGGCCAATGGGTTGCTCCTGCTCGATACCGGTATAGGCCATACGAATGCGGAAGGGGGCCTTGAATTGCACGACAACATCCGGAAAACGGGGTTTGATCCCGCTGACGTGCGATATGTGTTACTTTCGCATCTCCATAAGGACCATGCTAGCGGCATGGTGACAGCACGCGACGGGAATTTCCGATTGGCCTTTCCCGATGCCGAGTACGTGGTGCAGCGTGGCGAGTGGGAAGATGCCTATAGTGGCAAATCAGACTCTTACCAAACAGAAATTTTCGATGTGCTGCAACGAAGCGGCAACCTGCTGTTGGTTGAAGGAAACGACGCGCTCAACAACGAAATCAGCTACGAAATATCCGGTGGACACACCCCACATCACCAGGTATTCCATATCCGGACAGGCGGCGAGCATTTCTTTTTCGGGGGCGACGAAGCTCCCGAGCCGGAGCAGTTTTTCCGCCAGTTCGCTGCCAAGTACGACTATGACGGACGCAAATCGATGGCATTGCGGCAGGAATACTGGGACCAGGGCTGTGCCGAGGGTTGGGTATTCCTGATGTACCACTCCACCAATATCGCCATCGGGCGGCCGGAGCAAAAAGAAAATGGCGGCTGGCGGCTCGTGGATGCTTCGCGTTAATTTACCGCCAATTCCACTTTCTGCTTACTTTTTCACTTCCCATCCGTAATCCACGTATTCCCAACGGAAACCATCCCCATCGGTGTGTACGAGCAGGTACCCTTCTTCCGTACCATGGAACGCTCCGCCCCACCAGCTGGCGCACACCGCTCCGGCTGTGATGAACTGTACACCCTTCACCTTGATTTCCTCGTACAGGTGCTGGTGACCCTGGAGCACCAGCTTGAGGTTGTGCCCGGCAAAACGGTCGAATACCTGTTTCTGGTTCCCGAACGTATCTGTGGCCGTATAGCGCCCCTCCAGAACGGGGTAATAGAGCGAAAGGAACGGTACATGCGTGGAGACGACGATGGGCTGACCGGCGGGTGTATTGTCCAGCAATTCCTCCAACCATTGGTATTGCGCGTCACTGATGCAGTAATTCCCCTCGCAAACCTCCGTGCTGTTAAGCACGATGAATCGCCATCCTTTATGGTCAAAAGTGTAATACGTATCCCCGAAAAACGACTCAAACAACGCTTCTCCGTAGGCCCCTCCTTTCTCGCCATCCCCCCAATACCGATCGTGGTTGCCGATGGTGAAATACCAATTCAGCGTGGACCCCCGGACCAAACCTTTGTAATCCTGATACAATTGCATAGCATCAGCTTTCCTGTCGGCCTTCATCGCATCCACGTCTACATTATCGCCCCCGGTGAGAATGAAGTCCGCTCCGGAACCATCCGCTGATTGGATAGCTCTTTTCAAGCCCTCATAACTATTGGCCCCGGGGCTTTTGTTGAGGTGGATGTCTGTAAGGAAGGCAAACGAAAATCTTTCCTGAGCTGCACAAAAGCCATGTACCAGCAGCAGTACAAACAGTATGCTTACCTGTTTTCTTATGCTCATGAGTTGTCTTAACTATTATTCCCAGCCAAACAATTGCCTCAGATTCGGATTCAACACCCGCTGTGTATTCGGCACCGGCCGGTAATAGTATTTCGGTTCCAGAAACGTACGTTCCCTATTATCGGTCACCATCACGCCACCGTTGACGCTGTTTTGAAGATAAACGCCTGCGTTGCCACCGAATGCACCGATGGTATAGTAGACCAATGGCACGCCAAGTGAATTTTCTTCCCTGTCGCTGGGGATGGTCTGGCCATCGGGAATCAGCTTGATGTCCGGTATGCCGTCGCCCGTCATATCATAATTGCCTACACCGGGGAAATACATGCCTTCGGGAATCTCTTCGAGCAATTTGCCTGCATGCCAACGCATGAGGTCGTCATAACGCGAATTTTCAAACGCGAGTTCCACACGGCGCTCGCGGCGGATTTCGAGGATAACACCTTGGTTTGCTCCGGTAAGGCTAGGGAATTTGGCGGCCTGGAAAAGGTCCGGATTCGCGTTGGCGGCCGCCAGGCTCAAGTGCGGCATATCCACGCGGCCGCGCAACAGATTCACCGTGTTATCCAAATCAGTTTGGGTGAGCGTACCCAGCTCAGCTTTTGCCTCGGCTAATATCAACAATACTTCCGCATACCGGTGTACGGGAAAATCTACGCCGTTCAATACCACCTGGTCCGTACTGTTTACAAAGCCTTTCAATTGGTGATAGCCCGTGAAGTTCTTGTTAAGCCGCTGTACATACGGCGCGCCATCGGGCTCCCTTACCCAACCGGGATAAACCAAGGTCTGTGTTAACCGCGGATCGCGACCTGAAAACTCGGCAACGAAACCGAATGTTTCGTACCCGGCCTGGTCTGTAAAGGGAGAGCCATCGGCCATCAAGTACGTTTGCACGAGATCGCGCGCGGGCGACTGCTCATAGTCGCCGAACACCACGCTGTTGACATTCTGGCTCCTGTTTTTGGTTTGGTCGTAAATATTTACCAAGATCACCTCATCATTGTTTAGCAGGTCTTGGCTGTCGAACAGCGCAGCATAGTCGGCCGCAGGGTTGCCGGTGTTGTAGATGCTGAACCCGCCTTCCGCAACAATACCTTCGGCTGTTGCCGCGGCTTTCTGCAGTAAGGCATCGGCCGTATTTTGCAATTCCAGCTCGGGATGGTATTTGCGATAAGTACCCTCGTGCAATGCAATCTTGGCTTCCATGAACGCTACCGCCCATTTACCGGGTGTGCCTGTCGGCACGCTCTCCCGCACGTTTGCCACCGCAAACTCGAGGTCGGCCATCACGCTGTCCATCACGAGGGCTCGTGGATCCTGCGCTTTAAAAAGCTCTTCGTCACCGGGGTTCAGGGTACCTGAATACCACGGCACATCCGAATAGCGCTTCACCATATCGTGATAGAACCTCGCACGGTAATAGCGAGCCAGCCCGGCATAGTGGTTTTTGGTCTCGGCGGTAACATTCGCTTTCTGGTAGTTTTCCAGAAAATAATTGATGGTACGCAGGCGCCCCCATGACCAACCTCCGGTAATGGTCTGCGATGACGGTGAGCCCGTCATGATGTTTTTGACTTCAACCGCCCCGGTTGTCGCCGCATTGTCTGTGCTCTGGTCGTTCAGGTAGCTCCCCCGATCCGGCATGCTCAGCAGGCCGTTGATGTACAGGGACAGGTCTTCCTCGGTATTGAAAAACACATCGGGTGTGATGGACGTCTGCGGATAGCGGTCAAGGAAATCCTTTTCGCAGGAAAGGGTTGTGGCTGCCAAGCCGATCAACAGCAGTATATGTTGTCTTTTCATGATCTTATTTATAGCTAATTAAAACCCAAGATTTAAACCAAATGCAAACCGACGCTGGAAAGGATAAGCCCAAGCGCTGTTGTCGGTGCTGTTATTTATTGCCTCTGGGTCCACAAATTTCTTCACTTCGGAAAACTCAAAAATATTCTCGGCAGTCACGAAAAACCGCAGCCGGCCCATCCCCCAACGCTCGATCATCCTATGCGGAAGCGAATAGCCTAGTGTGATATTTTTTATCCGCAAATAAGCCCCGTTAAGCAAATACTGTGTATTGGGTATAGCCAACCCTGAACGAATACCGTTTCCACCCACATAATTATAGTCGGCTAACCAGGACTGCAATACCGGGTATGAGGCGTCGGGATTGGCATTGGCCAATCCCGCAGCAATGTAAGCAGCTGAATGTTTGGCCATTTGCTCCGGGGTGTCGTCAGCGGCCCGGTAGTAATCCAAGTGCCATGGATACACATTGGCGTAGGGTTGTTGGTAAGGGCCCCAGAACAGGTAATGTTGCGGATAGAAATCCCGCTTCAGCACCCCTTGTAGGAAAACCGAAGCATCGAATCCATTCCAATCCATATTGAGGTTAAACCCGATACGATACCGATCGGACGTATTGCCAATGATAGTACGGTCTTTCATGTCACCCTCGGTCTGCCCCAGTTCGATGGCGCCATTGCCGTCGAGGTCCTTGAACCTTGGCCACCCGGGTACGATGGTCAATGCCCCCCATGGGATTACTGCGGTTTGGTCCAATTGCTCGATTTCCTCCTGCGACTGGAAGAACCCGTCGCTCACCAGCCCATACAACGTACCGAACTCATATCCTTCGAAATAGGACGAAAGCAAGCGTTGGTCGTTTTTGAACCGCGTGATATGAGCCCGCGAATCCGAAAGCACCAACTTGGCCTCCAGTCCGAAAGGTTTGGAAGCCACCGTATAATTGTCCCGGTAGGTCAACGAAAGTTCCCAGCCTTTGGTACGCAAATCAGCAGCATTCTGGCTTGGCACACCTGTCCCCAGCACTGCGGGGAGTTCTTCGCCCCCCGTAAGCATGCCTGTCGTCTCACGGATGTAGTAGTCGAAACCGGCGAAAATGCGATCGCGAAGCAATCCGATGTCCGTACCGAAATTCAATGTAGCTACGTTTTCCCATGTGTAGTTGTAGGGATCGATGGTAAGTGAGGGAGCCCCGGTTATGATCTGACGCTGGGAACCATCGATCAGGTAGCTGGAAAGCGCGGTACCCATGGTTTGGATATAGGAGAAATCGCCCACAGCCTGATTGCCCAAACTACCGTAGGAAGCGCGTAGCTTCCAGTTCGAAAATGCCGGCTTCAAGTTTTCGAAAAACGGTTCGTTGCTGACAATCCAAGCACCGGATACCGAAGGGAAGAAACCCCATCGGTTGGTCGACGGAAAACGCGACGAACCATCGTAACGGCCGGTCGCCTCGAGGATGTATCGTTCATTGAGTGTGTAGTTGAACCGTCCAAAGAAACTTCTCGTTGCGTATGAACTATATTCCGCGTTGATACGCGCTTCGCCCGTCGTAAGTTGCAGGTACGGTAGCGTCGAGGAAATCAGCTGATCGCGCTGGGCAATGGTGGTAGCCCATACGTAATCTTCTTGATTATATCCGGCAGTGAGGCTAAATGCATGGATACCGAATTGCTTGCTGTAATTGCCGTACAGGTTGAACACATTATTCTGGATTTCACCACGCCGATCGTATACGAATCCGTTTCCGCCTTCTTCACGGACATCGTCCGGGCCGTAGCCAATCTTGTATTTTTTGGAATGCTGGGGGTAGCGCCAGTATTCACGCTTAAAGCTGGCATCGCCGGTAACGGTCAGGTCTCCGTTGAGAAATGTACCCACCGCATTGAAGATATTCTGGAAGCCGAACATCTGCTCATTCCGGTTTCCGCCATCTACGAGTTGCGCCGCGAGTCGTCCGGCAGCGTTGTTCCCCCAAGTGCCGTCTGGGTTCTTCACAACATCGGTGGGTTGCAGGTAATATAAATCGGTGATACGTGCATAAGGCTGGGCGATATTCGTTTGGTACACATTCATGTTGTTATCCAACTTCAGCCAGTCCAACGGTGAGAACGACAACCTTCCCCTTACTCCTTTCCGCTGCCAGTAATCCTCGGCTAGTTTGTTCAACCCGTTATCCTTGGTGAAGTCCGCTGAAAGGTAATACGAAACAGGCCTGTCATTGATGGCAGCTCCGCCTGAAAGCGCCAGGCTGTGTGTCTGGGAGACCGTCGCCTTCTTGAAGAAATAATTGTTCCAGTTGTTGCCACCCATGTAAGCCCAGCGGGTCGGATCATCCGGGTCTACCCGCACATCGGGGATCGATGGGTCATCCGATCGCTCTTTAGCCCATTGATAATGCTGGTCGCTGTAATTGACATAGTCCCAGGGCGTGTTGTCCGTGGATATTTCCAGCACCCGCGAGAAGATATACGGGTCGGTTACCGGATCGGGCAATTCCGTTGGGCGCCCGAATGCCGTGGTGACGTTATAGTTGATACTTTGGTTCCCTTGTCCTCCCTGCTTGGTTGTAATGAGGATGACGCCATACGCTGCCCTGGCACCATATATCGCCGCCGATGCTGCATCTCGCAATACGGTATAAGACGCAATGTCACTGGGGCTGAGCCGGATCATATCCCAAGTATCGGATACGGGGATGCCATCGATGACGATCAGCGGCGACCCGCCGTTGATGGATGTTGTGCCACGGATGTTGATGTTCGGTATCGAACCGGGGCTACCATTCCCATAGGTGATGTTCAAGCCCGGACTCACCCCCTGCAAACCTTGCATGATATTCGATACAGGCCTAGATTCCAACTGTTTGCCCGATATCTGGTCTATTGCCCCCGTCACGTTGACCTTCCGCTGCGTGCCATACCCCACCACGATGACCTCGTCCAAGTTGCCTGCATCCGTCTCCAATTCGGTATCCACATGGGGTTGCCCCGTAAATTGGATTTCCTGCATTTTGTAACCCACGGCACGGAATATCAGCGTAGTGCCACTTTCCAAATTCTCCAATACGTAACGTCCCGCTTCGTCTGTGGCCGTGCCCAACGAGGTGCCTTGAACAAGCACACTCACGCCGGTCAACGGCTGCCCCGATTGATCCGTCACCGTGCCTGTCAACCGGCGCTGGGCTACGGCCGCAAACGGTAAGGCAAGCAGCGCAATCCCAATGAGAGCCACCCAACCCGCAATAGGCCGAAACCTGGTTTTCCATTGTCGTTCTTTTTTCATAATCTACACTATTTATTAATTGAACATTTAGTCAATAATCAAAGATAGTTCTATTGTTTGAAGGTTAGTTAATCACAATATTATCTATTTGTTAAAGCTGCTGCTATTGGTTAGTATCAAAGCGCCTTATTGATGCACAATGTTATTGTCTTTTAATCTATTATGCAAGAAAAAAATTCATGCAATCGATTGTTTACTAGTAGTCAACCGTTTGCACAAACTGATTCTTGTAACAAATATTGAATGAACATACAATTAATATTGGCACCGAGATTAGTTAATGTAATTTTGTTTAATTTCGTAATCGATTATCGACGCATATCCATGGGACGAAAAAGTTTAAAAGAAATCAGGCAGCTGGAAATAGTCAAGGTTTTCTATAAAGTTGCCAAAAAGGAAGGACTGGAAAACACGTCCATCGCAAAGATTGCTAAAGTGATGGACATCAACCCCAGCCTCATCATCCATTATTTTCAAACCAAGGATGACCTGACCTATGCGTTGATTGACTACATACTGGAAAAATACCTGCTTATATACCGGGCAGGAAGAAACAACGACATTCCCTTACGTGATGCATTGGTTACCGTAGTCGACGATTTGTTTTCGCGGAAGTGGAACAAGTTATTCGATGATGGATTGTTTTACAGCTGTTACGCGTTGACATTCCGCGACAAGAAAGTCAAAACAAAATACAAGAACCTAACGGACTCCCTGCGGAAGCAGCTTTCGACGCTCATCGAGCGTTGCAACTCGGCGGGAGTGACGAACGTTGGCAACCCTTCCCTGATTGCGGAACTCATTTTCGCCTTGGTCGACGGCGCTTATTTTTACCTGAGCCTTTCGGCCAACCCAAAGACCTTCGATGAGAAAATAGCCGACTACAAGCTGGAAGCGTATCGTTTACTCGGTCTCCATCATTTGGCGGTCCCGCCGTCTTACGCTTGAGCGCTGCTGCGAATAACGGATAATCCCGAACAGCGCAATGAGGACCCATATCCCGTTGGCTGCAAGGTTTGGCGTATCCCTAAAATAGCAGGCGCTAATGACCAAACCGATTCCTCCGATTACATTCAAGACCTGGTACAGCGGGTTATCAAACCGCAATACTTTGAGGTTGAGGAGCAAGTAAGCCAATGAGCAAAAAATAAATCCCAGCCATCCGATAATGGTCACCGTTGCTTCTGTCATCTCGTTCGTGCTTTTCAGTTATGCGAATGTACGGAAACTTTTGTGATGGAAACGCATGGTCGCTGTTGATTCAATCACGTCCAACGGCCGCCAATAACGCAGCCGCTTCACGATCCTCGAATTTCTCGATCTGTGATTGCAGCAATTGCCTCATCTCGGCTGTAATGGCTTCATATCCCTTTTTGCCATACAGGTTGTTTAGTTCATTGGGGTCCTCCTTGAGGTCGAAAAGCTCCCAAGCATCCACCCGTTTGTAGAAACGGATGAGCTTATAGCGTTCATTGCGCACACCGAAGTGCGGCGATACGGCATGCTCGCCGTTTTCATAATAATGGTAATAAATAGCCTCGCGTATGGTCGTATCGGGGTGGTGGAATAGCGGCAACATCGATATGCCTTGTATGGCTGCGGGTATGTCTGCACCGGCAAGCTGCAGAACCGTCGGTGCGATATCGGTATTCACCACGAACCCGTTTACTACCGATCCCGGCTCAATCGTACCGGGTAGACGGGCTAACATGGGTGTGCGGAATGACTCTTCGTACATAAAGCGCTTATCGAACCATCCATGTTCACCTAAATAGAATCCCTGATCGGAAAGGTATATGACTAAGGTATTTCCAGCCAAACCGTTCGCATCGAGGTAATCCAATATCCGTCCGATATTGCGGTCTAGGGAAGCTGCCGTACTCAGGTAATCACGCATGTACCGCTGGTACTTCCACTCCGCCAATGCATGTCCGGTTAGGCTACGCGCATTGAAATCTGCAAATATGGGCTGGTAGTAGGCGTCAAATTTCTGTCGTTGTTCCGTATTCATCCGCTTGATGGCTCCTTCTCGGTCCGCATCGGCCACCGGCTCCATCTTCAGGTCGTACCCCATCCGGATGTCGCTGGCGATACTCATCTCTTGGATAGCCGCCGCCTGACGGCCGGCGTAGTCGTCGTAAAACGTCTCCGGCAGTGGAAAATCCATGTGATCGTAACGGCCGAAGTCGACCGTATCCGGCAACCATGTGCGGTGGGTTGCTTTGTGGCCGATAATCAGGCAGAAGGGCTCGCCGCGATCGCGCCCGTCCAACCACGTTTCGGCCTTATCGGTAATGATGTTGGTCACATATCCTTCCACGTGTTCCCGTTGGCCGCCTGTATTGATGAAATCGGGATTATAATAGGCCCCCTGACCCGGCAAAATACTATAATAATCAAAGCCTTGCGGGCTATCACCGAGATGCTGCTTACCTATCCATGCGGTTTGGTAGCCCATGTTTTGCAGCCCTTTCACGAACAACTCCTGTCCATGATCGAACGTGGATGTTTCGTTGTCTTTGAATCCGTTCTTATGGCTATATTTTCCGGTAAGCAATGTTGCACGGCTCGGCCCACATATCGAATTGGTCACATACGCACCCCCGAAACGGGCACCTCCGTGGGCAATCCGGTCCATATTTGGTGTCTCTACCAAGCCGTGGCCATAAGCACCGATTGCTTGAAAAGCATGGTCGTCTGAAATGATGAGCACGATATTAGGACGCCGTGGCGAGGCACCCTGGGTGACGGAAAAGGGCTGGAGGAGCGCGGCATGCGCCGCCCGTTGCGCTACTTCCGCTTGTGCTACCGACACCCCTTCCGGGCGGTAGCGATCCACGGGCGCCTGCTGTCCAAACAACGCTTCAAACCATGTGCACGCCGCTATGAACCGACCGATGTGGAGGTCGAGGTGATACCCGTCGCGGGTAAGGTTATCGCCGATGAAACTGGTCCGCGCATGCTGGATTGCGGTACCGCACGGAACCAGCAAGTCGATGGGAACCAATTCTGCAGCCTTCGCCGATGCTTCCATGATGGCTTCGTACATTTCATGTTGGTCGTTGTGGTAGTTCGCAAACCCCGAATGGGTGGAGTTGGCGGCATAGGCCCAGGTTTGGTGCCAGATGTACTGAGCACGGCCGGCGGTTGCACTATCGAAGTAGTGATGCAATGCCGTGAGCGGAGCTACATAACTATCGAACTGCCCCGACAATGGACTGGCCTGCTGGAGCGACACATAGTCCCACTGTTCGTCTTGCAAAGCCGTGCGGATGCTGACCCCTTCTTTGGTCGTCTTAACGCCATCCACATCGATTTTCCGGTAACTGTATGCCGCACTATCGGTTTGTACATTTCTCCAATGCAATGACAGCGGTGCCCCACCGATGTACATATTCGCGATAACAATCGGCTTACCGGCTACAGCCGCCAGCTCATGCAAGTATTGCTCAACGGCATCTTGGGAAAAACTGTTGCCGATGGCCAATACTTTCAATGTATCCCGTTGCCCCCCGGCGTTTGCCAGGCAACAATTCCCTACAAAAAGGCCTATTACGAGCGAAAAACGAATAATATGAAACATGTCCAAGTATACACTTTTTTTTCTTGCATCAATGAAATATTTACTATAGATTTGCCCGCTAACGGTTAGCATATGCAATATGCTTTGAACAATCAACGTCTGCATGTTTCATAAAAAGGCAATTTAATGAAGAGGAAAACAATTGTAGCATGCCTGCTATTCGCTTGCCTATTTGCCGTGTCGCAAGCACAGACTTCAGCCGACCAACCTGCAAATCCTTCGGACCCCGACAATTTAGCAAAAGACTATTTCTCCCAGATAATGGGGGTGGCTGTGTCGGCCTCTACCAATACCAAGCTATACCAGTTTATCTACGAGTGGATAGGCACCCCGTACCGTTTGGGTGGAAAAACCAAAACAGGGGGGGTGGACTGTTCGCGATTTGCCTATGAACTGTACGATAAAGTTTTCAACACGACACTTGGCCACAACAGCCGCAACATCTACACACAGGTAGATCCCATTGCGAAAGACAAACTCATGCCCGGAGACCTGGTGTTTTTCAAAATACGCAGCCGCAACATTACCCACGTAGGCGTTTACATGGGTGACGATAAATTCGCACACGCATCCTCCAGCCGCGGTGTGATGATAAGCGACTTGAACGACTCCTACTGGAAACGCTATTACTATAATGGTGGCCGGATGCTGGCCGCGGCGACAGCCCGAGAACCGGATGAAGAGCAATCGGCATTGTCGCCCTCGATGCACTAGAAGTCGGGTGCAGACCATTGCATGACAACCAAGCATATGTCGACAAAGAAAGTATTGGTCCTTAATCAGGAGCAGATAGCAAAAAAAACAACCCGCATCGCCTATCAATTGCTGGAAGATAATTTCGAGGAAACCTCGTTGGTGCTGGTAGGGATTGCAGACCGCGGTTATGTGTTTGCCCAACGGCTCAAGGCGGAATTGGAGCGGATTTCCACTTTCGATATATCTTTGATTAAAGTTACATTGGATAAGACGAGCAGTACGCTCCGTGCCGAAACGGATACCCCCATCGAACAGGCAAAAGACAAAGCGGTTATTTTGGTAGACGATGTGCTAAACAGCGGGCGCACATTGGCTTATGGCATCGGCGTGTTTTTCGACGTACCGTTGAAAAAGATGCGCACGGTGGTACTGATTGACCGCAGTCACCATAAGTTTCCGATTTTCAGCGACTTTTCGGGGCTTAAACTTTCCACCATCCTCAAAGAGCATGTTACCGTGAACCTCCGGGAATGCGATGGCGGCGAAGATGCCGCCTGGCTCATCTGATGACCGGGGCGCCGGGGCCTAATTCACTTTTATTTTCAATGTCATCCCCGGTTTGATCTGGCTGCTATGCAGGCCGTTGTCTGATTTGATGGCCGAGACGGTCGCCGTGCGATACCGCTGGGCGATGCCCGACAACGTATCTCCTTTCCTCACCCGGTAAGTGATGTATGGGGTGTTCGTGGATGGGGTGGTCGCTTTTTTAGGCGATTGGCCTTCGGAGGTCATCACACGAAGCCGTTGGCCCGGCACAATCGTATTTTTCTTGAGGCCGTTCCATACACGCAGGTCCTGTACACTGACATGGTAGCGGTTGGCTATCTTACCGAGTGTTTCGCCCTTCCGTACCTGGTGCATAACGGCAACATGAGATTCTCCCCTTGCCTCCGTATCGGCTGCATAAGACGCCTGCATCTGATTATTGGGCGTATTCAATACGGCGTATAGTGCCGGGTAGGCTTGGGGAGGGGCCTCGGGCAATACCAATCGTTTAGGTACGGTGGCGGTACCATTCACCACCCCCCTCTTATATGCAGGATTCAACAATTTGATGATTTCCTCTTCCACGTCCATTGCCTTGGCCACGCCGCTCAGCGGCACGTGCTTCTGCACCCAAACCGCCTCCGTCTGCACTGGAATGGCCGTCGTCGCCGGCATGATACCATGCTCTTCACAATACCCCATCATGTAGGTGACGGCAATGAATGCCGGCACATAGTTGCGGGTTTCGCGGGGAAGGAATCGGCTGATATCCCAGTAGCTGGGATTGGACAAACCCGATCGCTCGATAGCACGCAGCACATTCCCTTTGCCGCAGTTGTATGAGGCGATGGCCAACAGCCAATCGCCGAAATCGTTGTAGGCATCAGTTAAATAGGCAGCCGCTGCGCGACTTGCCGCCACCGGATCCTTCCGTTCGTCGATATAACTGTCTATGGCGAGATCGTACATGCGCGCGGTAGCAAACATAAACTGCCACAGGCCCGTGGCCCCTACGCGCGACACAGCATGGGGATTTAACGCCGACTCGACGATGGATAAGTATTTGATTTCTACGGGAACGCCAGTCTCCGAAAATATACGCTCGTAAATGGGGAAATAATACTGAGATAGCCCCATCATTTGCGAAAGATGCCTTTTATAGCGCTCGGTACTGTAAACGTCGATATAAGACTGCACCTGGTCGTTGTAGGTAAGCGGCACCGTTTTCTGCAGATAGGCCAAACGCCCTTCGATGGTGGCGGGCACGAACTCGAACATCGGCGGTGTACCCAGCTTCCCCTCGAGGTCAACGAAGCTGACGCTGTCAGAAATCGCTTCCAGTTGGATATTGACCATACGGGCCGCACTATCCGTCGGGGTCAACACGTCTGTCAATGAATCAAGCGGGAAAGGCTCAGAACGTGCCACCAAGGCACAAAACAAACTGATTACGGCAACCGCCGAGATTTTATTCAACACCATGCTTTGTTAATCGGTATGTACATGCCATAAATTACACCCTTCAGCTATTGGCTAGCTTGTTGTGAATCATTCAATACAATACTGGTTAAGTCTATACTACGTGGAAAACGCAGTTATTTATTTTTTATTGTATGGCCCACCGATAAAAATCAGTATCGATAGGATAGCCATCAAAATAAAGGGACTTTACACCAAGGCAGAAATCTGGTATAAAGTCCGTTCCCGTATTGGATACGTTCTATTTATTGCTTGTTTTCTTCCAGTTCTTCCTTGGGGCTCTCTTTCTGCCCTTCCTTGAACTCTCGGATACCGCGGCCCATGCCACGCATCAATTCGGGGATTTTCCGGCCACCGAACAATAAAAGGAGCGCTAAAACAATCAGGATAATTTCTTGGGCACCAAGAAATAACAACACTGAATCTACCATAACCGTTGTTTTAAAATTTTCAAATTCGCCCCCTCGAAAGACCGGGCGATTCTGCAAATGTACGTATAATATTTTATTTCCTTATCACTAAGTTACCAGGCCCATAACCGCGATAATCTGCCGTTTACTGCGCCAGCCACGGCTCGGGATTAATCGAGGCAGCACCTTCCCATATCTCGAAATGCACCTCCGATGTACCATCCTGCGGATCTACCAGCGCGGTACCCAATACCTGCCCGCGCTGCACCGTCTGCCCACGTTTTACCGTTGGGTTTCCGAGCTTGGTGTAAACGGTGAAGTATTTACCATGCTGTATGATAACGGCGTACGATCCAGCCATGTTGGCAACTTGTATGATCGTTCCATCGAAAATGGCCTGGACCTGCGCGTTGTTGTTGGTACGGATAGTGATCCCGGTATTTTCCACCGTAACATTCCGCCCGATCGTATGCCGCCCGAAGCGCTGGGTAATGGTGCCTTGCTGCACGGGCCATGGCAAGCGCCCACGGTTGCCGGCGAAATCGGCAGAAAGTTTAGCCGCAGCCGGCGTATTGGCCAGGACCTCCGTATCACTTTTGCGGACAGCCGGCTTTTCGGCTTCCACTTCGGCTACGGTCTTCCCAGTGCGTTCGGCCTCAACGGCCAACGCTGCTTTGCGTGCCTCCTCTTCCAACCGGCGTTGCTCCTCAATTTCCCGTTGGATGGCCGTACGGATTGCCCGGGCCAACCGCTCATCTTCCTGCTGCTTCTTCCGGATTTCCTGCTGGAAGCCCTTCTCTTGCTGGGTAAGCGCCTGCAAAACTTTGGATTGGGCACCTTGCTCCTGCGCAATGGTCTTGCGTTCGCCCTCTTGGTCGGCAAGTAACGTGGCCTGCTCCTTTTTGCTGGCTTCCAACTGTGCCACCTTCAGGGCGATTTCCTGCTGGGTATCTTCGATTTCTTTGGCACGCTGCTTTCGCGACTCATTAAATTGCTGCAGGTATTTGACCCGCTTGAACGCTTGGTTGAAATCTTTCGATGCAAAGATAAACATCATCTTGTTGTGCGCATTCCGGTTGCGGAATGCAAACATGATCATGTTTTCATAGTCTTTGCGCAGTTTTTCCAACTGGGCGCGCAGGCTCTGGATGGTTTTGTTATGGGAAGCGATCTGATTGCTGATCAGCCTGATTTCACTGGTGATGGTACCGATTTTCCTTTCCCGAAGGCGCAGCTGGGTATTTAGTGCATTTACCTGCTTAAGCGAAAGGTTCCGATCACTCGATGTGGTCTTCAGGCTTAGGTTGAGGCGTTCGATTTCCTTATTCAATTGCTCGCGCTGCTTCCTCAACTCGGCACTGCTCTGCGCATAGCCAACCGCCAATGTTAAAAAGAATACAACGATGCTTAATGTTCCTTTTAGATACCTCATCTATATACCACTTAGTCCGTTATAGGAAATACAACCTACTCCTATAACCGCGTCAGCCAGCCAGTTATTGTCTGCGAAAGTAATAAATCTGCCCCGATAATCACGCATTGTTCTGCATTATTGGATTTCGGTGTACCTTGATGGAACGCTGAAAGGCAATTCGACGTTTTCGTCGTAAAGCACCCTGCTGTATTTCACCTCGGATTGAAGGGTGAAACGCGGGGCGACGATCGAGATGTCCATTTGGTGCGGAAAGGGGTTCCGCGTGGTAGCTTGGTAATCTGAATAAAAGGCTTCGAGCCGTTGGTCACGTACCGGTTCCGCGATCGACGTATGCCTGTTCCGGTAGGCGGTATCGACACGCACGGTATACGCCATGTCATCGACTTGCCTTTGCAACAGATACCCGTCCCGACCTTTCCAAACTTCCAAATCATCTCCTGCTACTTGGTCTATTACATCGCCCACCAGCAACCGCTCCAGACTTGGAAAGTCCAATCCGCTGCCCGTAAAATCGCGCAGGTATTCGAACGGCTTCTTGATATACGCTGCTTGTAAACGGTTGACGATCCGTATGCTATCCGGCGTAATGAACACACGGGCAACTTCGATACCCATGAGCGCGGTTACTGAAATCCAAATTGCCTCGTCGCGCACGATGCGCACATTGGCCGTTACATCGTAACGCTCCTTCCCATTGATGGTAAGGCTGCTCTTGGCGCGTCCGCTGAACGTGGAGTAATGCAACTGCTGTTGGGCGACCCGGCTCATCACTGCTCTCCTCGCCGCCCCGGGCACACGTATTTCACTATCTCCTGCCGGGACCATCCGCTTCTTTGGCCCGCACGAAAGCGAAAAGACCAACACAAGGCACAAGCCGGCCCACCTACTCAACATATTGCTGTACATCAATCTTTCTGGATAGCTTATCAATATCCTTGCCAACAGATTCGGAAAGGGCCCTGGCTTTCTTCCACTGCGCCACGGCTTTGCCAGTTTGCCCCAACTTCGCCAGGATATCGCCATAATGCTCCAGCAATGTTTCCGATGCGGGGTCGGAGCCCTCGATCGCTTTTTTTATCCATTCCAGCGCGGTTTCATAGTTACCCTGCTGGAAGAGCACCCATGCGTATGTATCCTGGTAAGAGGGGTTGCCGGGTGTCAATTCGTTCGACCGCTTCGACATTTCGGCGGCCAACGTCAACTTCTGTTTGCGGAGTGCCAGGTAATAGGCATAGTTATTCAGGGCATATGCATTCGTGGTATCCAGCGCGATAGCTTCCTCGTAAGCCACATCCGATTCTGCATGCATATCCATCGCATTGTAAACGTCGCCCAAGCTGCTGTACAGCTGTGTCAATAGCGGGGTATGCTCTTCATCCGCCCTGTTGAGCGCCGACTCCAAATGTGTGCGGGCCTCTTCATAGCGCCGATTACCCAGGTAGCCATGCCCGGTAAAGAACAGGATAAGCGGCTGATTGGGGAAGAGGGCCAACGCTTCTTTACCATGGGTTTCGACATCGTCGTAACGCCCCAGTTGGAGTTCCACCTGCAACAGCTGCTGCCAAATCCCTTCTATATACCGGTTGATATCCAATGCGTCCAAATAAGCACCCCGGGCCTCCTCAGCCCTTTGCAATTGCATGTAGATATCGCCGCGCACGGCATGTGCCTTCTCTTCCTTCGGGTAGGTATCGGCAAACAAATCGGCCAATCCGGCAATGTATGTCTCTGCAAGTGGGCGCCGCATATTGGCCAACGCACTATAAAGAATACCCGCTTTCGCATCGATTCCCAAACTGTCGCTGCGGAATGCCTCTTGAAGGTATCCATAGGCTTGCCGTTGTTTACCCATGGCCAGGTAGGCATCCGCCTTGCCGAGCAAAACAAGGGGCGCATTGGGGAAAATATCCGTCGCCTCATCCAAGAGGGCGATGGCTTTTTTGGTCTCATCCGTGTTGGTATACAATTCGGCCAGCAGAATGTAGGCTCTACTTTCAGCAGGTTTTTTCGAAACCAATACTTCCAATTCGTTTATCGCGGCATTCGTATCGCCTTGCGCCAGGTAAATCTGGTGTTTGGTAAAGTGTTGATCATCCGTCATCCCGAATCGGGCACTTATCGTATCACATGTGGTCAGTGCTTCGCCATAGCGCTTATCTAGAAATAATGCATACGCTTTCTCGTGATAAAAAGAAGCATTTCCCGGCTCCAGCCGGATAAGCTCATCCAATACGACAGGCATGGCTTTGACGTTTCTCGCTTTGCGGTAAATATCCAGTGCAATCGTCCAGTAGGATAGATTGTCTGGCTGGAGCTCCGCAGCCCGCAGGGCGGCCCGCCCTGCGGCGGTAAGGTCCTCGCCTTCCATATATAGCTGTGCCAATTGGAAATGGGCCTCGTCGTTAGCAGGCTGTAGTTGGACCACGCGTTCGAACGTTTTTTCGGCCACCGCTAGCTGTCCAGCCGCTTTCTGCCGCACCCCTTGGTCAAAAAGGCTTTTGGCCGACAGACTATCCTCGGTTTTCCGTGTATCCTGCACCGCGGCTTCCTGGGCGAAGACAAGGCCCGTTGCGCACCAAATGCTGCCTGCCACCACCCAAACCCTGGATACCTTGATTATTACTCGCCACATAACTTTGAAAAATAAATTTTATTATCGTACCTTTGCAGTCCCTTAAAATAAAGGGGTTAAATATATTTATTAATTATTTCAAAACAAAGCAAGTGAATACGTTAAGTTACAAAACTGTCTCTGCCAACAAAAACACCGTCAGCAAGGAGTGGATTGTTGTTGACGCTGAAGGCGAGATTTTGGGGCGCTTGTCATCCCAGATTGCCAAGGTAATCCGGGGGAAACACAAGCCTTCGTTCACCCCACACGTAGACTGCGGCGACAACGTGATTGTGATCAATGCAGACAAGGTTAAGTTGACTGGCAACAAGCTCGTGGACAAAGTATACCAACGGTATACCGGCTATCCGGGTGGCCAGCGTTTCAATTCTCCCAAAGAATTATTGGCGAAGCATCCCACGCGTATCGTGGAAAAAGCCGTTCGGGGCATGTTGCCCAAGAACCGGTTAGGACGCGCCCTGTTCAAGAACCTGTATGTGTATGCGGGCAACGAACACCCCCATGCAGCGCAAAATCCAAAAACTGTTAAATTCTAAGGAGCAACGAAATGTCGACAACTAACACTTCAGGAAGAAGAAAAACCGCAGTAGCCCGCATTTATCTGAGTGCCGGTAGCGGTAACATTACTGTAAACGGCAAAGATTACAAGGAATATTTCCCCACATTGCCATTGCAATATATTGTGACCCAAAGCACAGAGGTAGCCGGCGCTGCTGGCAACTATGATGTAAAGGTTAACGTAGCCGGTGGCGGCATCAAAGGGCAGGCCGAGGCCGTTCGCTTAGCGATAGCCAAAGCGTTGATCACGCTAGACCCGGAGGTGAAACCTGCACTGCGCGCCAAGGGACTGGTAACACGCGACGACCGTATGGTAGAGCGTAAGAAACCAGGACGCCGCAAAGCACGCAGGAAGTTCCAATTCAGTAAACGTTAATCTTTTAAGGAGAACAAAAAAATGGCAAGAACTACATATCAAGAGTTACTGGATGCAGGTGTACACTTCGGTCACCTTACCCGTAAATGGGATCCGAAAATGGCCAAGTACATTTTCATGGAGCGCAATGGCATCCATATCATAGACTTAAACAAAACCCTCACCAAACTGGAAGAAGCGGCCTCCGCGATCAAACAGGTGGTGAAATCTGGGAGAAAGGTGCTTTTCGTAGCCACCAAAAAGCAGGCAAAGGAAATCATCACGGAACAAGCCAAAGCGGTAAACATGCCGTTTGTGACCGAGCGTTGGCTTGGTGGGATGCTTACCAACTTCGCGACCGTTCGCAAGTCGATCAAAAAGATGTCAAACATTGACAAGATGACGAAAGACGGCACATTTGATGTATTATCGAAAAAAGAAAAATTGATGATACAACGCGAACGCATCAAATTGGAGAACCTGTTGGGCGGCATCGCCGATTTGAACCGCTTGCCCGCTGCTATTTTCATCATCGACGTGAAGAAAGAGCATATTGCCGTGAGCGAAGCACTGAAGTTGAACATCCCCACGTTTGCGATGGTAGACACCAATTCGGACCCTACCAATATCGACTTCCCCATCCCTTCCAATGACGATGCATCCAAATCGATTTCCCTTATTACGGAAATCATCGGGAAGGCTATCCAAGAAGGATTGGAAGAACGCAAACGCGACAAAGAAGAAGAGGCCGAGAAGGAAGCCGCAGCTGCGAAAGCCAAAATAGACAATGGTGAAGAAGCCGAAGTTGAAGGCAAAGAGGAAGAAGCTAAGGCCGAAATCGAAGCTGGCGGAAAACGTCCTCGTAAAGCGAAAGCAGAAGCGGAAAGCAGCCAGGACGGAGAATAACCGTTTTTTCAAACCGGATGGACGAGGGGCGCTGGAAGAGATTCGAACTTCCGTTAACCAGTGTGCCATCCGGTTTTTTTAATCCGATACGGAGGTTAATATGGTCTGCAGACCGACAAATCGTACATAACAAAACAAGGAAAATACAATGTCCACAGTACAAATTTCAGCATCAGACGTAAATAAGCTGCGCCAACAAACCGGCGCTGGCATGATGGATTGTAAAAAAGCGCTCATTGAGGCGAATGGCGATTTCCAGGCCGCCATCGATTATTTGCGTAAAAAAGGGGCAAAGGTAGCTGCCAGCCGCCAAGACCGCGACTCCAATGAGGGCGTGGTTATCGCAAAAACGACAGAAGATGGGAAAAAAGGTGTCATCATCGAATTGAATTGCGAGACCGATTTCGTAGCAAAAAATGCAGATTTCATTGCATTTGGAGAGGGGATTGCAGATGCAGCTGTGGCCCACGCGCCGGCTTCGCTTGAGGAGTTGAAACAACTGGAAATCGGCGGTGTGAAAATCGCGGACCTATTGCTCGACCAAACCGGTAAAATCGGTGAAAAGATTGACGTATCGACTTACGAAACGGTTGAAGCGGAAAAAGTGGTCGCTTACATTCACGGCAACTTCCGCCTAGGTGTATTAGTAGGGCTCAGCAACGCAGTTGAGGGTGCAGAAGAGGCCGGCAGGGACGTTGCCATGCAAATCGCTGCGATGAATCCCGTAGCGATCGATAAGAATGACGTAGATGCCCGTACCATTGAGCGTGAATTGGAAATAGCCAAAGAACAAATCCGTGCGGAAGGCAAGCCGGAAGAAATGGTAGAGAAAATAGCGCAGGGCAAACTCAACAAATTCTATAAGGAATCTACGCTCTTAAACCAGGAATTTGTAAAAGATTCCTCAAAAAACATTGCCCAATTCTTGGACAGTGTTTCAAAAGGGCTGACAGTGACCGTTTTCAAACGGGTTCAGCTCGGAGCATAAAACCCTGTATTGTATGAGCAGCGGCTCCCTTCTACCGCAGCCGCTCACATGAAATGATGCCTTTCTCCCCACCCCATTGCGGGAGGAAGGCATTTTAATTGCCCGTCTGTCTATTGAACTAGTGAGAAACAAATTGTCATAACAAGCACACGTATTTAATAAATAGCACAACCTTATTGTCAAAATCACCCTTTTGGGTGGCTTTATTTAAAATATTATTGATTAATGGTTATTTGAATCCAAAAATTAGTAACTTGGTTGTTGTAATGGCTATCTTTCGCCGTTGGTCAGGAAGCTAGGGGAAGAGCTTCACCGCATGTCATCATATTGCAGGTTGGTAAACAAAACACACGTTAGGTTAAAAACCATTGAAACATGGAAACTAAAATTTCCGTTCTATATGTAGACGACGAAGAGAACAATTTGATTTCTTTCAAAGCTACCTTCCGTCTGAAGTATAGGGTATATACCGCACTGAGCGGCATAGAAGCCATACGGATTGTCGAACAGCATCCCATAGATATCATCATTACCGACCAGCGGATGCCACAAATGACCGGGGTTGAGTTTTTAGAGGAAGTCATCAAGGTAAATCCGGAACCCATGCGGATTTTACTTACAGGCTACGCCGATATGAGTGCGGTGGTTGACGCGGTAAATAAAGGAAAGATATTCCATTACTTGAGTAAGCCTTGGAGCGAGGAGGAATTGGATGATACAATCCAACGGGCGTATGAAATACTTTCCGAAAGGAAGAGAATCAAGGAATCCTTTTCACAGCTCGAGGTTACCAATGAGCAACTTGAGTTTTTGCTAAGACAGAAGCTTCTTTCTTAGCCTGGCCGCCGCCTCACATATCGTTATTTGCTCGGGATTGTCACGATAAACGTCGTCCCCTTCCCTTCGACCGAACTGACTTCGATTTCGCCACGGAGCTTAGCCAAGGCACTCTTCACATTGTAAAGTCCAAATCCAGTGCCCTCCGCTTGATCACTACCCCTGAAAAACAGCTTAAAAATCTCACCGATGTCTCCCTCAGCGATACCAATCCCGGTATCCGTAACACCTATCGTAGCTTTTCCGCCATCGACGACTACCGATAGCTCCACCGCCTTATTATTCCCTTCCTTCTTTTGGTACTTGAACGCGTTGGACAGCAGGTTATGCAGGATCAGCTTAAGCGTCGTTTCGTCACACCTGAAACCTTCCTCTTGACTACTCTTCACGGAAAAGGCCACGCTGTTACTTTGGGTATAGATACTGTAGAAACTTTTAAGGTACCCAAAAAGAGCTTCGAAATCAATGTCGGAAATGGTCAGTTCACCGCGCTTCAGCAAATAATAGTCATGCAAGCTGTTGATATAAGTATTCAGTCGCAGTACCGAGCTTTCCATCAGCGCCAGGATCTCGTGAATCCGCTCAACCGAATCGAACTCCAACCCTAACTTAATGGCCGAAAGGACCCCCGTCAATGGATCGCGCAGGTCGTGGCTTACACTATAGGCAAACTTGTCGAGCTCGTCATATGCCTTTTGGAGTTCCTCATTCCGGATGGCCAACATCGAGTCGGTAACAAAAAATTTATTGGCTTCTTCAATGGACGAAATAATCTCCTCTTCCACCCAAGGTTTCCGCACGAAACGAAAAATATGCCCTTTGTTTACGGCATCGACCACGGTCTCGAGATCGGCATAGGCCGTTAACAAAATCCGTACGGGCAAGGGAAAATCTTGCTTGATTTCATGCAAAAACTCGATGCCTGTTTCTCCCGGCATCCGTTGATCACAAAAAATCACCCGTATGTTCGAATTAGAACGTAGAATCTCCCGAGCTTCATCGGTACTTATTGCCGTATGAATAGGATACCTGTACCTAAACGTTGCTTTGAAACTAACCAAGTTATTGGCTTCGTCATCAATGTAAAGTATTTCCGGAGATTGAAGCATCACACAAGGAAAGTCTATCTGGCTAATTTAATGATATACTTAACAAAATTAATATAATTGGTGTAATAATGTAAACTTATTCCACTTGTACCTGTTGAACAAGTGGAATGGTGATTAAAAAACGTACACCTTCCCCAACGGATGTTTCAACATTGATTTCGCCGTGATGTTTTTTGATGGTATTATAGACTATCGACATACCTAAGCCCGTACCCTCACCCACTTCTTTGGTGGTGAAAAAAGGTTCGAATATTTTACCTTTCACTTCGTCAGACATGCCGATCCCGTTATCCCGAATGGATATGTGCGCATTTTCCGAATCTGCCGTTGTTTCAATTTCCAGGATACCGCCCGGTTTGCCATTGAATTTTTTATTGATGGCATAAAGTCCGTTTGTGATGATATTCAGGAAGACTTGGTTTAATTTGCCCGGATAACATTCTATTGGCGGCAAATCACCTAATTTCTTAACAACCGTGACCCCCTCCTTGATGACACTATTAAGGATTACCAGGGTGGAATCCAATCCCTCATTGATATCGGCAAATTTTAGCGATTCTTCGTCTACCCGCGAGAATATCCGCAAACTTTTGACAATTTCAGCTGTCCGGGTAGCTCCTTCGTGCATTCCTTTGAGGAGAAAATCTATTTCGGTCTTGAGGTACGATACGTCAATATCTTCCTTATATGCTTGGATAAGGCGTTCTTTCTCTCCAACTGGCATATTATCAACCAATGCGATACGTTCTATCTCTGCGATGGCGTCCCAAACCATGTTCACGTCCCTTTTTAGGGGCGCCACATTCGATGTCACAAAGTTTATCGGATTATTTATCTCATGGGCCACGCCCGCGGTTAGCTGGCCGAGGGAGGCCATCTTTTCCGCTTCGACAAGCTGCGACTGTGTCTCTTTAAGATGTGCCAACGTACGCTGCAACGATTCATTTGATTCTTTTAGCGCGTGCGTGCGTTCCCCTACGCGGTGCTCAAGGACAATGTTTTGCTCACGCACCAGTTTTTCATTTTCCTTGGCAATCGCTATTGCCTCCAATTGCGAATCTTCTTTCTCTTTCCTATATGTATTTATTTTGTCGGCGAGCGCAAAAGAAAGGAGAACAATCTGGATAACCGATCCGATTTCCAAAATATAGGAAGTGAATCCATTGAACGGAATCATATTGAAATTCCTGAGTGCAAACACAATCACACTTGACAGAAATATGGAGAAAGCCACTAAAAAGAACAAAGCGGGGCGGTAGCCTTTTTGCCTGATGACGAATGCCAACCCGATTACATACACCGAACCGCCAGACGCTGTCAACTGCAGTAACAGTATACTGACATGATAGTGTCCCGCCAATCCCAAAGCCAGGCTTACGATGTATAATAGTATCAACACATGGAGCCCCCAAATATGCCGAGGGAGGAAACGCCGGATCTGCAGAAACGGCTTAATGAAAAGAATCGTCGAAATACCAGACAGAAAGGGAATGATAACAGAGCCGTTGCTTGCGAGCCACGTACTATGGGGCCATAGAAATTTAAATGCATATCCCTGGAAGAATGCCTGCGTTAACCCTACGAAAAAAATGTAAATAATATAATATATGTATACCGCATCCCGTACGGTCAGTGCAACAAAGAGATTGTACAGCATCATGACCAAGATAATACCTGCATACATACCGAAAAGCAGGTTATCTTTGGAATATACTTCAAAAACGGTCGTTGACGTGCCCAGTAAAATCGGCAATTGTATTTGGTCTTTCGACAGGATACGGAAATAGTAAGTCTGTATTTCCCCTTTTTTTAAGGTAATCGGAAACGTATAGGCCGGGTTATCGACAAAGCGTTCATGGTAGGGTTTGATTTCGCCCAAGCATGATTCCCCGTATCCAAGGGTATCGGCCTGATATAAGCAGATTTGGTCGATCGAGGGTTGCCGTACGGTTATGTACAACAAACTATCTTCCGTCGCATTCAACAGGTGCAGTTTCACCCAGACCGTAACATTGGTGATCCCCAAATTGGGGGTGCCTCTATCCTGTTCCTCGAATGGAAATTCGGCCACCTGGCCTAAGTGCCGCTGGTTGGTCGAATCTTGGTAAACAAACACATGGCGGTCTATTCTCAAAAGGGAGGAGGCATCATTAAACACTACGACGGTATCATTTGTCTGCCCCGAACCAAAAAAGGGCAAAAGCCCCATTCCCAGCAAAACCAATGTGCGTATCGTCCGTGTCATAAACTCAGATGGGGAATCCCTAAATTATACTCTACTTCAAACGCCCCCTTTGGGCCACTTTCAACCACAAATTGATGCGGGTCTTGCCTCAATGAAAGAATTTTCCCCCGTTCCATATCCGTCGCTAATGACAAATCATCGATATTTTTCAGCCGCATTACGGTTGCAATCAAATCGTCTTTGGGATAGTAGAACAATCCGTCGTTTCCCAATTCCCGTTCGATTGTACACCCCAACCGCAGGCCCATCTTTACCGTAATCGGCGCGCACAAAACGAATAAACTGACAACCGGCAGTTGCTTGGTAATGGCTACTCCGACACGGGAAAGGATATAACTTCCGATCCCCATGCCGGCCACTTCCCGGGAGTTCCAAAGACCACAGATTTCGCAGGTACCTCCACGCTGTTGGTCTTCGTTGATCATCTCGTATATTTTATCATCATACTTGCCGATCGCTGTCACTATCGGTAAGGAAAACCGGTCACTCACCATTTGTACCCGCGCACCCCCATACACTGCCCGGGTATCCTTGTCCTCCACCAATATAACGATCGTATGCTCGTCGTCTACCCAATCCTGTCGGTTGGACGTGATTTTGGAAATCCCGAATATCTCCAGCAATTTCTGGTGCCCAATGATGAATTTCTCGCAAGCCTCAGGATCATCGGGAGCCTTAAAAGTTCTTATTTGAATCATTTATGAGCGGATGGTTCTCTGAATAACTCTTCGAAATCAACGAAATATCTCCCTGATGGCATCGGCTTTCCCAACAAAATCCGTCTGCATGCGTCGGTCACCATTGCGCCGCCCAACACGACCGCCGATGCTAGTTGGGGCCAGCCAACAATTGTTTTATTCAATTCTTCCAATGACCGCAACATTTCCCCCGAAATATTTTGCATCCCGATGATCTTGGCAAGGTATTCGACTTTTTCGCCGAGACTTAAATTTCTTAATTTATAGACCAATTCTGCCATTCGCATTCCTTCCAGATCTGTAACTGCACCGTGTAGTATGGGTCTTTCTTTTTCCAAATCAAACCGTTCTACATCCAACATCCCCCGGTCGTTGGTATCCATAACCACGGGCACTTGGAGCGACCGCGATTTCAACCTGCTCAGTATTTTCACATCAATCCCATCGCATTCTTCGACCAAGACATCAATCTTTCCGCCCTTACAGAAAAAATCATCGATGGTTTGGTCGTTAACACCCTCTGTATAGCAGACAACATGTATGTAGGGATCTATTTCGGCAATCTGCCTAGCGGCAATAATGGTCTTATTAACCCCAAGATCTTGTATACCCGAACGTATCCGATTCATATTGCTCAGTTCGATTTCATCGAAATCGGCCAGCCTGATTTCGCCGCAGGTCCGTTCCATGGCCATCGTTAGTGCGATACTTTGACCAACCGACAGGCCGATGATGCCTACTTTCTTTGTCCGCAACAGATCGACTTCGTGAAAATCAATTTTATACACGTTCCGATTCGTACGCACCTTCACAAACTCCTCCTCGTCGAGCACATGCACACAGTTTCCGTTCCAAGGGAAATACACCCAAACACCGTAATCTTCGAAGGGGAGACCCCCGGTATGCGCAGCTATCATCGCATGCAACTCGGCTTTATCGAATTTTTTCCCTGGGGAAGAGATACGTATCAATTCGCCCAGTTGCTGTTGTATCGTATCGTATTGCCTTGCCTTGGGGTTTTGCCGTAGCATGGCGTCAAATGCCCGTCGGTCGTCATCATTCGTTAAGCGAAAGAAAAGGGGCCGATACCCCGCTTCTCCTTGCTGTCGATTCGTCATATCAAACATCTAATAATCGTCTCTAAAAATGATCCAGGCTCAACACACCTGTCCCTCAAAATTAATCAACCTCAGTTAACCAACTTTATAAAGCGGAAATTGTTATACATTAAGTCTTGTAAACCACGTGGATAAAGCCGCTAATTCCACAATGGAATAAAGGTAGTGTTTAGTAACAGAAAATAAAACCTTTCCTGCACTTGTTGTAGCATATCTACTACATCTTCTACGATTCGGCATTTTTATAAGGTAAAGATGCCAAATCGCCCGTGCTGAAAACTGCTGCCCGAGCCCCCAACCGCCAGGTACCCCGCTTCCCATTATAAAAAAAGGGCTGCCTGAAAAGCAACCCATTCCATTCATCGTAGCGGGGAGCAGGATCGAACTGCCGACCTCAGGGTTATGAATCCTGCGCTCTAACCATCTGAGCTACCCCGCCAAAAAATTAGTTTGCAAATATAGTTTATTTTCCCTTTCTTTAGAAAAAAAGTTATCAAAGCTCATACAAATAGCAGAACCACTTAATTATCACAATTGCATGGCAGAAAAAATCAAATTCCATTTGGAATACGAAATCAAGTCGTCTCCGAAAATTCTATTTTCTTTCTTGCATGAGCCCAATGCATTGGCTCAATGGTTTGCTGATGATGTAAACTTCAAGGATGGCATTTACGAATTTGATTGGGACGGTGAACTGCACGTTGCCAAGCTGATCAGCCTCAGGGAAAATAAGCTGGTCAAGTATAAGTGGATAGACGACGAACCCTATCATTTCGAAATGGAAATCATACAGGATGAGCTCACCAATGACGTAGCGCTTGCCATCACCGACTTTTCGTGGGAAGAGACCCTCGATGACCGCAAACTCATCTGGGACAACCAGATCGAATATCTCCAAAGCGTGATAGGTGCCTAAAAAATAGTACCTTTGCGTTTAAGGTAGTCGGGGGCACATATTTTGATGAAAAAAATCCATCTTCTCATCCTGAAATCCTTCATCAGGCCATTTATCGTCACGTTCTTTATCGTGATGTTCGTTCTCCTTATGCTTTTCCTTTTCAAGTATATCGACGATTTGATAGGCAAAGGTTTTGAATGGTACGTGATCCTCGAATTATTGGCCTACCAATCGGCCGTTCAGATATCGATGGCCATGCCCCTTTCCATGTTGTTGTCGTCTATAATGACATTTGGCAACTTGGGCGAAAGTTATGAGTTGGTCGCTATCAAAGCCGCAGGGGTATCCCTTCGGAAAGCGATGGCTCCTTTATTTGTACTGGTGGGTTTATTCAGTGCCGGCGCGTTCCTATTCAGTGACTATATCCTGCCCGTGGTAAACCTCAAAATGGGGTCCCTGCTGTACGATGTCCGGATCAAGCAAGCTGATTTCTTCATCAAACCGGGCATTTTCAACAACACCATCCCAGGGTATTCCATCCGGGCGAAAGGCAAAAGCAAAGACGGTAAAATCTTGCACGATTTGATGATTTATGACCATAAATCAAGCAACACCGCCAACAAAGTACTGCTGGCGAAGGAGGGATACATCTATAATTCGCCGGACAACAATACCATGATACTCAAACTCAAAGACGGTGTAAGCTACGAGGACACCCGGGTGAAGGATGCCCGTGTGTACAACCCGCGGCAGCAATTCACCCGGTTTTATTTCGATGAAACCGAACAAAAGTTTGACATGTCTGCTTTCCAGATGAAACGGACGGACGAGAACTTGTTCAAAAGCCATCACGCTATGCTTAACCTGAAGCAGTTGAAACAGTATACGGATTCCAATGCCCATCAGATGGACAGTTTACGGAATACCGTATTCCGCGAGATCAAATCATATTACTATTATTTCAACGACTATTATAAACCCAAAGACACTACTTTAGCAATTTCGGAGCCCATGCATTACCAACAGGGTTTCGTAACAACTATTCCAACCGAGAAGCGCAACGCGGTTATCAGTAGCGCCATGAGCCAGGTGCGGTATATTAAAGATGTGGTGACCCTCAAAGCAGATGAGGATACGTTTTACAGCAATAAAGACATTTTGTACAACGTCGAGTTTCAACGTAAGTTTACCTTAGCGGTATCGTGCCTGCTGTTGTTCTGTATTGGCGCACCGTTAGGTGCCATTATCCGCAAAGGTGGGCTGGGCCTACCCGTCGTCGTGGCGATTATCTTCTTCCTTATCTATCACATTATCTCCACAGTGAGTGAAAAATCGGCTAAAGAGGGCAATATCGATACCTTTTGGGGCATGTGGATGGCTATCTTTGTATTATCGCCCTTGGCCATTTTCCTAGCCTATAAGGCCGCTACCGACTCAGCCTTGTTTGACATTGAACAATACCGCCTTAAGATTGCCAAGGCACTTGCCTGGGTCAAAGGACGGCTCGGTATCGGCAACCGGATGCAAACCCCGCAGCATAAATCTTTACATGGCGATTATATGAAGTCATCGTAATGAAGCGTACCTTTGCATCGTAATGAAGGTAGACAATGAGCACTAGGTTACATACGATTGAAGAGGCCATAAGGGATATACAGCTTGGCAAAGTGGTTATCGTGGTAGACGATGAAGACCGCGAGAACGAGGGGGATTTCGTTACCGCCGCACGTAATGCTACTCCAGAGATTGTCAATTTCATGGCCAACCACGGGCGTGGCTTGGTTTGCGCCCCTCTTACCGAAGAGCGGTGCAAAGCACTCAACCTGAACTTGATGGTGGGCAATAACACGGCTGTTTATGAAACGAATTTTACCGTATCGGTAGATTTGCAAGGCTACGGATGCACAACCGGCATTTCGGCTTCAGACCGCTCAAAAACCATCAAAGCACTCATCAATCCCGATATAAAACCCGAGGAGTTCGGGCGCCCGGGCCACATCTTTCCGTTGATTGCGAAAGACGGTGGCGTACTCCGCCGTGCGGGGCACACCGAAGCTGCGGTCGACCTTGCCCGTCTTGCCGGATTCGAGTCGGCAGGTGTTTTGGTCGAAATCCTCAAAGATGATGGCGAAATGGCCAGGCTGCCCGACCTGATGGAAGTAGCAAAGCGGTTTGACCTGAAGATCATCTCCATTCAGGACCTGATCGAATACCGACTCAACAAAGACTCGTTGATTACCCGGGAGGTATCTGTCAATTTGCCCACTGAATGGGGGCAGTTCAACCTTACGGCATACACGCAGAAAAATACCGGGGAGCAGCATGTAGCCATTTACAAAGGCGAATGGGTGCCCGATGAGCCTATTCTGGTCCGCGTACACAGTTCATGCGTAACCGGCGACATTTTCGGGTCGTGCCGGTGCGACTGCGGCCCACAGCTACATCGCGCCATGCAAATGATTGAAGAGGAAGGCAAAGGGGTGGTTGTTTACATGAATCAAGAAGGCCGAGGTATTGGCTTGATCAATAAGCTACATGCATATAACCTGCAGGAAAACGGGTTGGATACCGTGGATGCCAATCTTGAATTGGGCTTCAAGCCCGACCATCGTGATTATGGCATCGGCGCACAAATACTGAGGGACCTCGGCGTGACGAAAATGCGACTGATGAGCAACAACCCCACGAAACGGGCAGGATTGGTGGGCTACGGATTGGAGATCGTGGAAAACGTGCCCATTGAAATCCCTTCCAACCCTTACAACGAACAGTACCTGCGGGCTAAACGGGATCGTATGGGTCACACCATCATGCGAGGTCCCCACTCATGATTTGGCGGTAAAGTTGGGCTATCAATAATACCAAACACGTCAGGAAACCTCCGATGAACCCCCCGATTATGATGGCCTTCAATTTCCCCAACTTGTCGTTTTCCAACGGAAGAATTGGCCTATCTAACACCTGAATAACGGGTTTCTCATTACGTAATGTTATTTTTGCAAGTTCCTGGTTTTTCACCAATTCCGTCAGGATTGCCGTATTGGCTTGTACATCTACGGTGTATAGCTGCGAACGCACGCGCAGACTTTGAAATGCTTTGTTTGGATTTGGGTTCGCGTCTGTGGCCGCGGCTACGCCCCCGATTGCCTCATTGAGTTCCCTGCGTACCGAATCTACCTGATGTGTAAGTACGTCTAAGTTTTCTTTCGCCTTTTGCGTACGCGTTTGGATATAAAAATCCGTCGCGTTTTTAATCAATGTCTCGGCAAACATCTTTGAAAACACTTCATCGGCGCTTTCCATTTCGATGTTGATGATATTAAACTTCTTATCGGGCTTATCGATAACAAGGTTATTCTTTAGGATAGCCTTGTAAAACGTTGCCATCAGACTGTCTTGTTTAAAGACACCCACCGTATCGCGAAATTGCAAATTGGCCAATGGTGAATTTTTTGATGCCCATTTTTCCCGAAGATTGGTATAAGCGATGTATCGATCTACCAACAACGTCTTCTCTCCATCTACCTCTACTTCCGTAAGCAGCGTTTCATCAATCATCGAACGCGATTTCAAAAACTCGATGATATTATCGCCCTGAAAAAAACCACCTACACCACCGATTCCACCCAAGTTGAATCCGAATTGTTCAGCGATACTTGCCGCGGCCCCCAAACTGCCCTGGGAAGCGCTAGACTCGTCCATAACGAAACTCAGTGTAGCCGTGTAGTTGGTTTTTTTGAAAAGGGAATAGCAAAGACCGAGAACAGCACCCAATAGCGCGATAGTCAGTATAATTGCCCATTTGCTCAGAAGGTACCGAACCAATGCAGTTACCTTCAGAATCAGCTCCCTTAGACTAATTCCATGATATTGCCCTTGCGGGGAGTTCATCGTGTTATCACCCATTTGCACATAAACTTATCAACGCAACATAGTTAGCACAATGGCCAGCAACGAAGCAGCACCGGAGCTGATACCTAACCATTGCTGAGGGGTCATCGGTTCTTTTACTTCCTTCTGTGGAACAAAAATTTCCGCTCCCGGCTTAATCGGTGGATAATTGTTGAAAAACAGGAACCGGTTGGTACTTTTCACCGATCCATTGGCATACAACACATAGGCACTCTTTTTTAACGCGCGCGACGAGAAACCACCGGCTTGGGAAATATACTGCTTGAAGCCTTTCGATGGAGCGTATACCGCCGTAGACGGCGCGAGTACCTCTCCCGAGACTTTGACAGTCTGTAACTCCTTTGGCACTCTGACCACATCGCCGTCCTGTAAAATCAGATCGCCGCGATACCCGGGGTTCTTGACAATACGCTCCAAGTTAATTCCAACGAATTCATTATCGGTATTCCTATTGATGGCACCCTCATCAATGATGCTCGCGTCGCTCTGCAATTGCCGTAAAGTAAGCATCCGGTTATATTCATCCTGCTGCGCAAGTTCTTTCCTACCCCTTTCAGCACCCGTTTCAGCTGGTTTCAATGTATCTGGGGTTCCGGCACGTTTCAGTGATGCCCCCTCAACGTAGGCAAACGGTGTAAAGCCACCCGCCCGTTTAATGATGTCAGAAATCCGCTCGTCCTTTCGGGCGATGGTATATTCGCCCGGATAAAGTACCTCGCCCTCCACCCAAACTGTCTTTTGGGTTTCATAGCCAGTGGCCGTCCGAACGACGACCTTATCAAACGGCATCAGCACGAAATCCTGGTCAGCTTTGCTCAATTCGTTACCCGTAATTACGTGAAATACCTCAGCGGTTTGGGCAGACTGCGACAGAGCGTCTGCATTCTTCACGCGCCGAGACACCTCTATCCGGCTACTGGTGGCACTTTCGCGAAAACCGCCGGCTTTAACGATCAGATCCTGCAGGGTCATTCCCTCGGCAAATGAAAATTGCCCCGGTGCCCGGACTTCGCCATCGATATCGACCGTATACTGCTCACGCAGATCGAAAATAGACGCAATGGTAACCACATCTTCGCGTTTCAATTCCACATCGGGGGTCGTTCCCGCGACGATTCCAGCCACATCGAATGATAACTGCTCGGTTTGCGTGTCGTCCTTCAATCGAAGTATATATCCACGGTTCAAGAATGCATCCTCCCGTAGCCCATCAGCCTTTTTTATCAACATGGATAGCGTCAGCCCAGGGCTCAACTCATAATCACCAGGCCTGAATACGGCCCCTTCAATCCGTATCCGATTTTCAAAGCGCTTCAATAGGGACGCTACTTCGTATCGATCACCGAGTTTCGGTGTGTAATGTGCGTATTGGGTCTGCAAGACATCTTCTATACGCTGTTCCTTATCAGTGCGCCTAGTTACTTTGATACGGGCCCGGTAGGCATCCTCTGTAAAACCTCCCGCATACGCCAGCAGCCTTTCAAAAGTCTCACCGTCTTTCAATTCAAAAATAGCGGGCCGCTTCACTTGCCCAATGACGGAAACTCTATTTTGGTAAGGCGGCACCATGAGTACGTCCTGATCTTCCAGCCGGATGTTGGTCGAAAAAAAACCATTCATCAGCACATCGTAGATATCGAGTACCGCTACTTCTTTTCCGTTCCGGATTACCCGGATATCCCTGAACGAACCGTTTTCAGTAGGCCCCCCCGAGAAATACAGTGCATTGAATGCCTTGGCGACCGAAGGCAATGTATAGGACCCTGGTTGAACCACTTCTCCAGTGACCGTCACCTGGATACTTCTGATATCACCGAGCGTTACACTCACCTTGGTATCACCACTTCTGATCGCAGAATAGACAGCAGAAAGTTTAGATTCGATGCGTGCTGTGGCTTGCTCAATAGTCATTCCCCCCACGGAAACAATGCCGATATAGGGAATGTTGATCGTCCCTTCGGGACTAACGGAGAGCGTATGATCTTCTTCTGACCGGCCATAAATATCAATCAAAATCTGGTCGCCAGGCCCGATTACATAATTCCGGGGTGTTGCAATACGCAAATCAGGTTCGAAAACGGGCGAAGCTCCCCGGAACAGCGTGGCACCAAAAATCCGCAAACCACCATTACGCACCGAATCAGCCGCTGGAGTATCCACTTTAGTTGGTGTCGATAACGAATCGATCACCTCGCGCTCGCTTCGTGCTTTCGATGATGCCGATGATGTACGTTGGTCGGCTTCGGTCCCATCCAGGTTAGCTATCCGTTCGCGCAACTTCTGGATCTCGGTAGACGGCATCCCGCGCTCGCGCGCAATCGCCTCCATTTGGCTTTCGCTCAATCCAGACGTTTCAGCCTGCTTCAGGTAGGCGCGAATCTGATCGTCCGTCAGTTCATCAATACGGACATTCGACAAATCTGTTGCGCTGATGCTCTGGCCTAAGCATGGGCCGCCAAACAAGCCAACCATAGCCATCAGAAGAATACTGGCAAAATAAAAACATCTATACTTCATCAACCCGATTTGCTTACCTTAAAAACTCAAAATCAAAAACCATTCTTCTAAATTACCACAAATAAACTGATTTTTTTCGCTGCGTACTAAGAGATTTGCTTTATTTTATTGTCTTTTGCTCTACTGTAGCTATTGTCTCTTGATAAATTGCAATTACGCGGTCGACCGAATATTCCTTGATCATCTTCTCCCGTCCGATGCCGCCCATCGCTTTCCGTTCAGCGGGCGTAAGCAGCAACATACGCGTCATGCACGCCACCAGGCTTTCCACATCGCCTACGCCGCTCAAAAAACCGTTCATACCCTCCTCCACCAATTCCTTGCAGCCTGTAATATCACTGGCAATAAGCGGCTTAGCCATCGAAGCACTTTCTTGCAGCGTAGTTGACATACCCTCCCGATAGGAAGGCAGAACAACGCAATCGCATGAAGCAATGGTCGGCCTTACGTCATCCAATGCCCCCAGGTATGTCACCGTTCCCGCACTCACCCACTCATCCAATTGTGCTTGCTGAACGGCCGTGGGGTTGTCGACATTTAGATACCCCATAATCCAAAATACCGCGTGGGGATAATCTTTTTTTATCTGTCTCGCCGCGGCAACATACTCAGCTATCCCTTTGTCATAGAGCAACCTCCCTATAAACAAGAATGTAACGGTCGAGGTATCCACATTGGCCGCGGCGACTAGTTGTGGATTAAACGTATCATGGCAGTTAATGCCTTCACCCGGGATTTGCCTTGCTTTTTTCTTGTCTACTAACCTGTGCGTAACGAAAAATTGGAAATCATCTTGGTTGAGAAACCACACCGATCTAGCATTGCGCAAGGCTAGCCGGTAAAGTTGCCTAGCTAGAAACGTGACCACTCCCTTGTTAATGAATGCATAACCCAAACCCGTTATTACCGCTATGGTGGGTATGCGAAAACGCCTGGCTGCCAATGTACTATAGATATTTGGTTTTATCGTATATTGAAACACTAAATCCGGCCGTTCTTCGGAATATATACGCATAAATTCCCTATAGAGCATCAAATCCGTGATAGGGTTAAGCCCCTTTCTCGAGAGCCATTCCAAAATGATAATCCGCGCGCCCAATTCCTTCAACCGCTCCGTATGTTCATCCCGAGGTGCCAACAGCAAAACCTCATGGCCAGCGTTTACCAGTGACTTGATTACGTCTGTCCGGAAGCGCAAGAAACTCCAAGACGTATTTGAAACCAAACATATTTTACTGGACATTGCAATCAATTGTTACACAGTTTCTGTGTCTTCCGGCACGTTTACTTAATTTACCCCAAGTAGTTTTCTGGCGGTTCGGGCCAGCTTGTTGTGTACCTCTTGTCCAAACAAAAACAATACGGCCCGATGTGCAAAACTTTTGAGGACAAATAGCGGTGTCCGTTTCACCCATTGCCCTTCGAAATGGTGAACACATACCGTCTCTTGACCGATTTCGGTCTTTTTGGTGAACAGGTTTTTCGGGGAAAAATACGTGGCGGGAAACAACGTAAGTTCGTGCCTATCCTCTAGAACGTCCCATTTCCTTCCCGCCACACCATATTGCTGCTGAATGACGCGGCCAATTAGATAAGGAACGGTCTCCATATCCAATCGTCCATTATCCAGTCTAAAATGCCTGCCTTCATACGCATCCAAACAAGCTTTAACCCAACTGCATCCTTTTTCAGCACCGATTACAGCGGCTTCGATATCACCCATCATGTCATACCCAATAAACGATCGACGGGCTAACAACGCATCAAAAGATCGGAAGACTTCCACATCCGCATCCAGATAAATTCCTCCCATATGATATAAGGCATGAAACCTAATATAATCAGCCGCAAAGGCATATTTCCTGTCTTCAAACGCTTCCAGTACCCAAGGCACTTTCGGAGCATTGCCAATATCCCACCGATATAATTCGTATCCTGCCAGATTCAGTTTCCAACTGGCAAAACATTGCTCGATCAATTCCGGATAAGGATCGTCACTCAGCCAGCAATAATGTATTATTTTAGGAATCATAGAATGGAATAAGGTCTTACCAACTCAATATCAATCATTTTCAATCCGTAATACAATACGAATATGGCAAAAACCAACCTGATTAATACACCGATGTTGCGGTCTTTTACATCCTCCTCTATTACATTAAACAGGTAGGGCATCACCAAGACGATCACCGTAAAAAGAAGCGACGATAGCCGCTGCATGATTGCAAACGAAATAAACATCAGGTTGATGAACGAACCAAACGACAAAGCGACCATAAATAGATCAATAGCACGGTCACCATAAAAAGTTGTCAGCTTGCTTCGATAATAGAATATGCCCAGCATGAAAATTTCCGCTATCGCAGAAAGCATATAGCCGCTTTTCCCAAACTCTTCCTGCTCTACGTAACCAGCCAACGTTGGGGGCAGTCCACCCAGCATGAATAGATACATCACTGGATCAAAAAAACCGATTACCAATCCCGCCAGTGGTAAAATCAGATAGAAGGTATATCTCCGTATGGCTATATACAGCAAGTAAAACAGGGGCACAATAAGCACAGAGCTGTGTATAAAAGCCGCAAAGAAAACCAACGTAAAAGACCACCCATATTTTTTATCCACAAAGAAACAGATCGACCAAAAACCCATCGCTGCTGACAGCGCATATCGAATCTGTGTAAAATCTCGGTACAGGAAAAAGAAGCACAGGTATACCAAGACGGAAAGAAAGGGCATCGGACTGTATTTGAAGATCAACGTGAAGTTCAGCAAACCAGTAAGCAATGCCATGACCACGAAAACGACATGAATATTGCCGCCAAGCGCAAAAACAAACAAATTGAAGAGCAAGTACCCGCGCTCCATCGTTTCGTCATAATTTCCGCGCAGTAAATCGAGCCACGAATATTTCTCGCCCACCAAGCGGAAGGCATCTTGGTAGGCAACCCCGTCATTATCCACCCCCAGTCCACGTAGCCCCACAAACCCAATCAACAACAAACAAAGTGGCACATAAGCGCAAAGCCTTACATACCTTGATTGTATAAAATCAAAGATGGTAAATAAGAAAGTGACAAAAAATAATATATAATATGGTATCATCTCTCCAAAATGACAACTCAATTATAAACAAATTTCAGCAGCAACGCAGCCGGGTACATCATGTACGACCAATGGGAGCCAATAGCCCTCCGGTGTTCTTTGAACGATGTGCCTCTATCGTAAACCGCAAACCTCCAGTAGTTCAATGTCGCTTTTAGCCGCTGGATTCTTGTCAATCCCGGTAAGGTTGCCATTTCTGCATAGTACAGGCAAGCTCCTTTCGGGCTATCCTTTCGAAGTTGTACGGAGGAATCGGTGATCCCTCCGGGCAGATACTCACAAACATAAATACCGTCTTTGAAGTATCTCATTACATAATGGCGGGCGATGCGGTTGAGCGTCAATGCGTCGGCACAAAACCGCTCGCCAGAAATCTCAGGATAGGGATATTGTGCCATAATAGCCGTGCGGATTACTTCGGCTCGATCGCCCTTATAATGCAATTTAAAACGATAGTCAATGGGCGAAACATCCAGCGTTTCGTAATCGACTTCGCCTCCTATCACCCCACCATCCTCATGCACCCGCAGTCCGCAGACTCCAGCATACTTTGTCGTCGCATCCGGCAGTCTGAGAACTGCCTGCCATTGTTGAACGACAGCAGATAACGCATGTGATACAAGCGTGTCGTCGCTATCTACGGTAAAAAACAACTCTCCCTTAGCTACCTGTACTCCCTTATTGACCGCTACATGTTTACCGGCATTTTGTTGATAATAGTAGTGGATATCGATGTCGTTTTCCGCTATAAAACCAGCCACAGCGTCGCCCGTGCCGTCGGTACTCCCGTCGTCTACGATTACCCACTCGAAATCACGGAAATCCTGTCTCTTTAAACTTTCATGGAGCAGCCCAAGGTAAGCACCCCTATTATATGCAGGTGTAAAGACAGTGACGTATGGGGTGGATGTGCCGTGCATGCTAAATCATCAATTGATCGGTGTCCTTATTAACGTCTTAAACAGAAGGAGCCCCTTTTTATTGCCTAGCGCAAATCTGTTCTTCAATACAACAAACAATCGTTCCAGTACAGAGCGGCTGGAGGCGAACCGGAAATAGGCTTCGAACAGCTCCCTTTTGGATGCATCCATTAGCTGGATGTAGCGCTCATAGAAAGCCTTGTTTGCATTGTAGTGAAGCCTATTGATAACCGGCTTTCTGGCCGAGAAAAAAGAGACCAACCTCCGCACCGTACCGATCGGCTGGTTACCTGTCGCGTTCTGGCCATGTTGCCTATACCAAACCAACACTTCATCCAAGTAAACTATTTGACCAAACGTTACTGCGCCCATCGTTATGAGATGGTCGTGCATCGCTACGCTACCTGGGAAGGGCTGCATAATCTCCATCAATCGATTGTTAAAAATCACTGCACACCCTTGGATACCTGAGTTGAAAAACAACGTATCGTTGAGTGTACGGGGATGGATTACCGTTGATTTTTGCGATACTGCCTTACCCCCCACATATAGGTAAGAATTGGTATAAAGTGCTGCCGGGCCGTCATAGCTGGAAATAGCCGCAACCATCTTGCCCACTTTTTCGGGGAGCCAGATATCGTCCTGATCGCAGAACATATATAGCTCGCCTTCCACATGCCTCATGAGATGTAAAAAGTTGGCTGCCGGGCCGAGGTTAACCACTCCGTCATCCATCACTGTAATCCGTGCATCCTCCCGCTGGTATTCGTTCAGTATCGACAGAGTATCGTCGGCGGACCCGTCATCGTGGACAATCAAGCGCCAAAATGTATAAGTCTGCCCAATCAACGAGTCAAGTTGTTCGCGGAGGTACGTTCCCCCATTGAAAGTAGCCATCAATATAGAAACTACCGGCTTATCGTTCACGGGCAATCAATTGTTCGAAGTCGACCATGCGCAAATCACCTGCATACCGCATCATCAGCTCCCTATTCTTCTTACTTTTCCTTACTGGCAAATTTGCGGAAAAATCTTGATAACGGAGATATTCGTAGCCAACATACTCAAAGTCACCCATGTGACTGCTCTTTACAATCGGTATGATACCGTAAAAAAGGTATTCAACCAGTTTCGTTGGACACGCGACGCGATTAATCAACATATCGTCTCGCATAATAAATCCATAATGGGCCGACTGGTAATATGCCTGCAATTCATCGGGCGAAACGGTCAGTACCCGAATGTTGTTACCAAACTGGACTCCTGAATCCAATAGGCGTTTCTCCAATTCTGCTGCCTGCCCGGTCAACAAGGTATATCTAATGCGATCAGACAAGTTCCTTCTAATCAGCGAAACCATCAAATCTATATTTTGCCAAGATTGGAGATTACCGCTGTAAATCACATGAACCCTATCATCGTCCGCCCTTTCGCCATCTATGATAGGAGCTTGGCTTCCTACATGGGCAGGCAAGATCGGATAGCGGATTGCCCGCTTTTTCCATGTGGGGTATTTGTGTCTGAAATGAGCAGTCATCGCGTCAGAAACCGTCACCACGTTATCTGCACGCCGGAATATTCGTTGCTCGGCAAGCTCGTACAACCTGCTCTTCCGTACTGCTCCCTGGTATTGAATTTCTTCTGGAACGACCCCATGGGCGTCCAATACGACGCACGACTGTCTCCGGATAAACCCGAGGAACGGTAAAAGCGGTAATATATTGATGACCGAATGAAAATAAAGTGTATCCGCCTGCCTAAGCAGCTTGATAATCGGCAAGAAATGCCTGAATATGTTGTAGCGGTACTGCACCCCATCTTCTGCAAACCATTCTACTTCCGCGTGCCAATAAAGCCGATGAGAAACCGTAAGGTAACTACGGCGCCGAGACGCACATAGTTGGTCCATTGCAATTACACGCTGCGACATCCCTTCATGTCGCGTACTCTCTCCCGGATAATTTGCAAGAACTAATAGCATGGTATCACTTCTAAAGATCAGCAATGATTCGGGCAATGCGATCGGCACTATGTCCGTCGCCATACACCATTGATTTGGTTGCCATGCGCTGGTAAGTCAAGTCGTTGTCCAATAAAGCGATGGCTTCTTGATAAATCCGATCCGTGTCGGTTCCAACCAGCTTCATCGAACCTACACCAATGGCCTCGGGGCGCTCCGAAAAATCGCGCATAACCAACACCGGCTTCCCCAGTACGGAAGACTCCTCTTGAATACCGCCGCTATCCGAAATAATGAAATAAACCTGTAGCATTAACCAAATAAATGCCGGGTACCCTAACGGTTCTATTAATTTTATGTTTTCGATATGCGACAACCGCTCATAGACAATTTCCCTGACCGCAGGACTGCGATGTACGGGAAACAGTATCTGCATGTCAGGACGGGCGGCGAGCAGGGCTAGCGCATCACAGATACGGTGTAATCCGGCTGCCTGGTTTTCACGACGATGTGCGGTTACCAAAATGCATTTCCTGGCGGGAGAAAGCAATGCTTTCAAGGCGGCAATTTCTTCATCTTGATAATAATTTAGTGTCTCGCTGGACCAATGGAGTGCATCCACAACCGTGTTGCCCGTTACAAAAATCGATGAAGATGGAATGCCTTCTCCCAATAAATTGGCTTTTGCCCCTTCGGTTGGTGCAAAGTGGTAAGTAGCCAACTTCCCTGTAAGCTGGCGATTCATTTCTTCTGGAAAAGGTGAATAACGCTGGTATGTCCGAAGACCTGCCTCCACATGCCCTACGGGCACCTTCGCATAATATGAGGCCAGGGAAACGGCCATTGATGTACTCGTATCGCCGTGCACCAGCACTATATCGGGCTGGAAATCATCCAATACGAGTTCCATCCGTTTAATGATGTCGGCAGTGAGCCCGAATAGACTCTGGTTCTGTTGCATCAGATCAAGGTCGAATTGAGGCTTCACCCCAAAAAAACCGAGTACTTGATCAAGCATTTCGCGATGTTGAGCGGTGACGCACACGCCAACGTCCATCGCCGAGCCATATTTGGAAAGTGCCCTAATGACGGGCGCCATTTTTATCGCCTCGGGCCGGGTACCAAACACCAACAGGACCCTCTTTTTTAGTTGCTCAGTCACGATTTTACAATTATACGAAATAGTTTAAGGTAGTAACGATTCCGATGCAGGCAAGCCCTCACCAATGCTTGGAAAGCTAATAACATCTTGACCAATGTTGCTGTTGCATTCCCTTTGGTCTTCCGGAAAAATTTCAGCCGGCTTGATTCGAAATATGCCGCCTTCGCAAGAGGCATGCTATCCCCTGGTTGATGCGACGCTCCTTCAAGATGAATAATTTGAACCGCTGGAAATAATATCGAACGGTAACCTGCTTTTTTCATCCGATAAGAAAGTTCAGTCTCTTCAAAATAAAGAAAAAAATCGGTATCGAACCCGCCTATTTTTTCGAACAACTCCTTTCTAACAAACATATCGGCTCCCGAAATATAATCAACGGGTTGCGGCTCGGAGTACGTATTCTTAACAGCTATCGAAAATTGCTTTTCAAACTTCCTTGGAAAAAAACGGTGAAGCCCCATCTCGAAAATAATTCCCTTAAGCGACGGGAAGTTGCCATACGAGGCTTGTTTCTCCATGCTTTCATTCACAAGATCACCCCCACAGCACCCCACCAGCGCATTGTCGGGGTGGTCCATGAAATGGACGAAAGTATTGGCAGCGTTGCCCAACAATAAGGTATCTGAGTTAAGGAAAAACAAATACCGCCCCCGTGCCAATTTCGCCCCTTGGTTGTTCGCGGCCCCAAAACCTAAATTATCCCCGTTGGCAATAAAAATCACGTCCGGTATTTCCCCCAATTTGTCCACGGAATCGCCACCGGAAGCATTATCTATGACAATAATCTCATAGGATTGCTGCTTGGTGTGATTTTGAATCGACCCAATGCAAGCTAGTACCAGATCCGGCGTACGGAAATTGACAATGATATAGGATACCGATATTCCTGCCATATGGTTTCGTCCTACCCTTCTGATCTGAATTTCTTGATGACATCACTCGCTTTCTGCCAGTATTGCACCACAAACAGCCGCTCTTCGAGCCGCAATATAAATAACAAAGCAAACATAACGACCAGGATTATGCAGCCATTTACAATCAATACAGCAACGTCTGCGATGTCTCCTGGAATGAGCCCTGTCGTTAAATAGCTTCCAGCCACCACCAGCGCAAGGTAAATGAGGTACTTCGATGTAACCCCGAAAAGCAACCGCCGATTGGGGTAGGGGAAATATATAAATAAGGCCACGGCCGAAACACTATGTGCCACGATAAACGACAGCGGAAATGTGTTTGCTCCGAACCGCTCATAAAATAATAGGTTCAACCCGATCATAATAAATTGGGCTAACACCCCAAAAAAAGCATAAATCCTTCCCTTGTTGGTAGCCAGCAAGGCTAATCCAAATATAATATAGAAAAAGTTAATCAATGCCGACCACGCGTAGTAATTGGCGAGGCTGCTGATTTTGGTGATCGCTTCAAATGACATTTGTTCTTTGTGGTACAAAATCACTCCTATCAACTCGTGGGCCGAGGAGCATAGAAACGCTATGAATGCTGTGATGATAAGAAAGCCAAATTGGTAAATTTGTTTGAAATCATTCAAAAAACCATTAGGATCACGCTTCGCGAATCGGCTGGAAAGTACCGGCACTAGCATGGTAAGTAACACGCTCGTCAACACATTGATGGGGATATCAACAAACTTTCGCGAATAATCCAACATCGACACTACCCCTTCTCCCAACATGTTACCTAATGCTTTCTCCACTAGGAAATTGACTTGAATAAAAAAATAAGGGATAAAGAAGGGCAATGCATAGATAAAAAAGGGCTTGAAATCACCTAACCTTATCTTTGTACTACCCGAAAAAACGGGTACTTTCCGAAGGTATACCTCATAGCCCACGAGAGAAAGCATCAATACCAGGCCAATGTAATATGAAACTGCCAATGCATAGATTCCGATGTGAGGGGCCAACAGGACCATGCTGACAACGTTGACCAACGCTGCCACACAATTGGAAATCTCCGGCACAAAAAAGGAATTATAGGCGTTGAGTATGCTGATACCCAACTGGCTGAACTGGTCGAACAATAAGGAAGGGGTAACAACCAACAGCATCAACACCAACGCAGCGATCTGCTCCTGTTCATATGCGGGTGCGAGCATGCGTGCAATCGGATATCGGAAAGCAAATAAACAACCGATCAGAAGCAGTGTAATCATCAAGGTGACCAACAACAATGACCGTACTCGTTCCAATACGCGTTTTTCGCCCTGTTCTTCCCGAAGGATGATAAACTTGGCCCTGAACGTTTCATTAATCGGTCCCCAAACCGCCAAGTTTACTACCACGATGCCGTTCAGTGCGATCAGCCACATGTCCCGATCTAGGGAAACACCGAAGTATTTGGCCGCTAATGACAATCCGACAACTGAAAAAGCTAATTTGGTAAACCGAAGGATGAATAATATAATCGTTTTCCGTTTCAATTTCTTTTTCGGAGTGAGGTGCTTAAAGTCTTGCAAAGAAACGCTTATTTTAGTAAATTTCATCGATATGTCTATTTTCAACGGTCAATCGGGAAGGAAAAGTTTGTTTTGAACCACAAACTTTTCTAAGTTTGACCAATAGTGCGCTAACGAACTGCCGTGTCGGCATAGGCAGCGTTACCATTGTTTAAATAACTACGAATGAAGCGTTATATCAATGAGCAATATTTGAATTTATCAGCTGTTGCTAGCGACCATGCAGACCAGTATGCCAATGCATCGCCTTTCCCCAGCATCTATTTCAAGAATTTTTTCAATCCCGATATTTTGGAGCGCGTGCTTGAAGAGTTTCCCGACCTCGCCAAAAAAGATGCGGTAAGATTCGACAATCCAAATGAAAAGAAATTAGGTGGGAAAGGTGAACATCCATTTGGCGAGGAGACGAAAAAATTCATGCATTTTCTTAATTCGCAGCCTTTCCTGGAGTTTTTACAGCAACTGACCGGCATACAGGAGACCTTAATCGGCGACCCCTATTTCGTCGGCGGTGGATTACACGAAATCAAACGGGGTGGGTTGTTGAAGATTCACGCGGATTTCAATAAACATCCCATATTGAAATTAGACAGACGCATCAATGCCTTGGTATACCTCAACAAGGATTGGAACGAGGAATATGGCGGGCACTTCGAACTTTGGGATAAGACGATGACCCGTTGCGAAAAGAAAATCCTACCCGAATTCAATACGCTGGCTATTTTCTCTACAACGACGTTCTCTTACCATGGTCACCCCAATCCACTGGAGTGCCCGGAAGACCGCAGCCGGAAATCCTTGGCGCTCTATTATTATTCCAACGGCCGGCCCAAGGAAGAAGTTGACCAAAGCTTAGCCCAGCACAGTACGATTTTCAAAGCGAGGGAGGGCCACGCAGGTGACGAGCATGTAAATAATAGTACCCCCCGGCCAAACCCAGTGAAACAATTTATCAAGGATTTGATTCCACCCATCTTCGTAAAACTCATGCGGCGGTAACGGTTTTATAAATAAGAAAACCTTCGTCATGGATCACTGTTGTTATCATTAACTGGTTCTATATGTTGGTTATGACGTGGAAATCACTTCCAAACAAAGCCTATCTCAACGGCAAATTCATTGCAAGACGTAAGACCTTTGATGTCGTTAACCCGGCAACGGGCGAGACGATCGCCTCGGTTCCCGATCTTACCGTGGCCGACTGCAAAAAAGCGATCGACCACGCTCACGGTGCGTGGCCAGCCTGGCGCGACACGGACGCAACACAGCGCAGCCGCACCGTGCGGAAATGGTACGATCTCATCATTGCCCATAAACAGGAGCTGGCGCGCACCATGACGATGGAAAGCGGCAAGCCCCTGTCCGAAAGCCTTGCCGAGGTGGATTACGGCGCCTCATTCGTCGAATGGTTTGCAGAAGAAGCAAAACGGGCCTACGGCGAGACCATCCCGGCCACCAAAGCGGGCCAGCGGCTCATCACCATCCGCCAGCCGGTGGGTGTCGTGGCTGCCATCACACCATGGAACTTCCCGCTCGCCATGATTACACGAAAAGTGGCACCCGCCCTAGCCTGCGGCTGCACCGTGGTGTTACGACCGGCGTCGCAGACACCGCTTACTGCACTGGCGTTGGCCAAGTTGGCCCACGAAGCCGGATTCCCACCCGGTGTGTTTAATGTGGTAACAGGCAAGGATAGCAAAGGCATGGGTGAAGAATTGACCACCAACGAGCGAGTCAGGAAGATATCGTTCACCGGATCCACGGACGTAGGCCGAGCGCTGATGGCCAATGCCGCCATCACCATCAAAAAGATTTCTTTTGAGCTGGGCGGGAACGCGCCATTCCTCGTATTCGATGATGCTGACATCGATGCAGCCGTAACGGGGGCAATCACCGCGAAATTCCGCAATTCCGGCCAAACGTGCGTAGCGGTTAACCGATTCTACGTACAGGATGACGTGTTTAATGCATTTGCCAAAAAATTAACGGCCGCGGTCAAGAAATTGAAAGTCGGCAATGGCCTCGATGGCGGCATACAAGTGGGACCACTCATCAGCCAAGATGGGCTGGATAAAGTGAAAGCACACGTGAAAGATGCGATCGACAGTGGCGCCGAACTCCTTACCGGCGGTAAGGCAACGAAAGAGCTTTTCTACCAACCCACCGTTTTAACTAATTTAGCTGCATCGGCATTGATAGCCCGCGAAGAGACCTTCGGCCCGGTATGCGCATTGTTTCGCTTCAAGACAGAAGCGGAAGGTATCGCCAAAGCAAATGACACCGAATTCGGATTGGCGGCCTACTTTTACAGTAGAGATGTAAACCGTTGCTGGCGGGTAGCCGAGCAGCTCGAATCGGGCATGGTAGGCATCAATACGGGGCTGGTGTCCAATGCAGCTGCACCGTTTGGCGGCGTCAAACAATCCGGCATCGGCCGTGAGGGTTCCAAGCATGGGCTGGATGAATACACGGAAATCAAGTACCTTTGTTTTAGTGAATAGTTTTCCCCTATACAACAATCTTTACTATCCTATCCCGTTGTACGTTTGCACCTTACAGCAACTTTCAGTATACTTGTAGTAAAGATTATTAAAAAATCCTCACTAACGCTGACCATGATGAAATATGCTTTCATTACCGTCTTGTTGAGTGTTTCCTTTTTATTTACCGCAACAGGGCAGCGAAACAGGGAGCCGTCTGCGGTCGGCTCGTTCCCCCGTCTTTCCTGGAATATCGTGCAGCCGGATACGTCCAATAACGCTTTCTTCAAAAAGTACCCGTTCGTGAAATCGATCATGGCGTTCTTCGGGGCAAATCCGCCAACCACTTTCTATTTGCAGTTTGATACGGCCATGACCGACGGGAAAGACGGCGAGCCGTTTGATATGGAATTTGAAGGCGATGCCTACCTATTCCGGAAACTATACAGCCCGATCCATTTTGCAACGCCGTCTTTTACGTCCGTTTACGTTGACGGGGATAACAACCCCGGAAAAACGAGCAGAAGTACGTGGATGGTTATCCATAGTGATTCTGTCGTATATTATGGTTATGAATCGTACCGGTTAATCGGCAAATCCGGTGGCAATTTTGACATGTTTACGCCACGGTTTAAAGGCGAAATTGATTCGGTAAGTCACGCAATAACGAGCGCATACCAAGTAAGCGGCGTAAAGCCATCGGGGGATTCGATTTTGGTCTTTGGCGGTGTCGTCAACCAAACGGGATATTTGCCGAGATTGGACCTGCTGTCCGGTGATGCGACCTCCTTTTCCGAATGGATAAAGTCCCAACTCGAAACCGTATTCGTATCCGAGAACATCGTTGTCGAACAAGCCAAATGGACATCCGGGATCTACCATTCGTCGGGCAGGCCGGCGCGTGTCCCCATAAAATTGTATGTGCAATTGGAAGCCGATGGGACGGTAACGATCATTCCCACACCATCTGCCCTGTCATCGGCAAGTGATTAACCTCAGCGACTGTATATGGACAAAAAATGGTATCTTGCATTTCTTTTCAACGCCCTTACGGCCATCGCCATAGGGCAAGAAAACCTCCTAGCCATGTTTAAGCTGGGCTTTCCAAATACATCAAACCAAGCGTTTTTTGCAAAACATCCGGATATTGTACGTATTGTTGTCGATTACGAGTCGGAAATACCTGCTTCCGTGGCATTTGTGAGGCATTCCGAAAAAGAACAAGTCGAACCGTTGGGCCGAGAGAACGCCAGGAGGTACAGCAGTTCGTTGGGTTATATCGATTTGCCTCCACTACCGCAAGTCGCAATCGACTACGGAGCCGATATCACAGGACTGCAGGACAGCAACAATTACTATACTATCCAGGCCGTGGTTACCGTTGATTCCATCCATTATGATTTTTCCCATTGGTGTAAGCCAGATGCAGCAAACGCAGCCTATCTTCATACCCGTCCAAATTCCATTGCCCGCTTTGCGGGAGACATCAGCGACCTGAACGCCATCCTGAACCGGAAGTACCGATTGCCCGATGGGCAGGCAGCGAACGACTCTGTTTTTAATTTCGGTGGAGCCATTTCGGAAGACGGCTTGTTGGTCGATTTTCGGATGAGTACTGGGATTCCTTCGGAAGTCTCCGACACGATTGGGTACAAATTGCAATCCCTTGGAGCTGTCTGGCATAGGGAGTGGGATAGCCGCCTGCACCGCCGTTACCAATACATGGGGGTTGTTTGCCGCATCAATCCGGACGGCACAGCAACACTTTTGACGAGGCGGACACTTCGCATCAATGGCGGTCGCATGCCCGATTAGCAGCTGAATACATCCAGTACCAAGCCTGTCCCAAGCATAGTCGGTCGGCTGCTCTATTGCCGTGAGTCATCCGTCATCGATACCCTGAAGCGACGCATCAGATGGTGAGTAGAAAATAAACTAGTCATGCTTATTCCCTTCCTGCCAAAGGGTTGTCACCAGCCGAGACGAGCTTTGCTGTAGAAATTAAAATACAGGCAAAATGGACATCATCAAAGAATTATTGGCAGAATTGGAAAGCGAAACAGCAACCACCCGCAAAATGCTGGCGCTGGTACCGGAAGATCGGTTCGACTGGTCACCACACCCCAAAAGCATGACGTTGAAACAATTGGCGACGCATATCGCCGAAATCCCATCGTGGTATGCAATAGCGGTAGATGAGGATGTGTTGGACTTCAACGAGGGAAATTACACACCCACGCCAGTCGGCAGCAACGCTGACCTGCTAGCGCTATTTGAAAAATCGTACCAGACAGGTAAGTCAGCGCTGGAACGTCTACCCGAAAACTTGCTGAACAAGCCGTGGACGATGCGCGGCGGCGATGTGGTGTACCTCGATACGAACAAGTATGGCATGGTGCGCCATGCATTTGCCCAAACAATACACCACCGCGCACAATTGGGTGTCTTCCTGCGTTTGCTGGATATTCCGATACCGGGCAGCTACGGACCAAGTGCTGATGAAATGGGGTAAGGTATCTTGATCAGGGGGACATAGTGGTTTCCCCTTGGTAAAATCGAGTTTTACCTTGGTCGATTTGAATTTGACCACGATACACTTCGATTTCACCATGGTATGTTTTGATTTTACCTACGGTCATTCAAATTTTACCTAGGTCCATTTGTATTTTACCGTGGTCATTCCCCATCCAACCTAGGTAATGTTGGTTTTGACCATGGTAGACACCAGTTCGACCTAGGCGAATTTCGATTTTACCGTGGTAAGTTTCGTTTTGTCCATGGTAGATTCCCGTTTTACCTAGGTAAATTCCGATTTTACCTAGGTCAGCTTTTTGCAAAAAACGCAAAAACCGACGTTTTTGACACCACCAGCACATATTCACAAAAAAAAGTGCGCCAAAAAGATTTTCGGGGTATGCTGAAAAATGGCGCACTTTTATTTGCTTTTCTCCTTTGGAAGACTTTGGGCTGACGACAGGCGCGTTATGCAAGATGCGATTCGGATAGCTCATAATTCGTTTGTATTTCGAACTAACTTTATCTAAGTTTGGCGCTACCATGAATGATTCATTAATAAACAATTTACCTACATCCAACGCCGCGGAACGCTTTCTCCGCTACGTACAGATAGATACGCAATCCGACCCGACGTCATCAAGTTGTCCCTCTACTGAGAAACAGAAGAACCTGGGCCGGATACTTGTCGACGAACTGCTCGCCATGGGCGTCGTTGATGCACATCTCGACGAACATGGTTATGTTTACGCCACCATCCCGGCCAACGTCGACAAAGACCTACCGGTCATCTGCTTCTGCTCCCACATGGATACGGCCCCCGATTGCTCGGGCACCGCAGTGAAACCCATCGTGCACCGCAACTATGAGGGTGGCGACATTGTATTGCCCGACGACCCTACCGTGGTCATCAACCCTGCCGAACACCCCGACCTGAAAAGCCAACTGGCGAACGACATCATCACCGCCAGCGGCGCCACGTTATTGGGTGCCGATGATAAGGCCGGCGTAGCAGAAATCATGGCCGCCGCCGAAATACTCATGACCCAGCCCGAAATCAAACACGGCACCATCAAAATCCTGTTTACGCCCGATGAAGAAATTGGCCGCGGTGTAGATCGGGTGGATTTAGCCAAACTGGGGGCTGATTTTGGATATACGGTGGATGGCGAGACAGCGGGTTCCATTGAAGATGAAACCTTTTCGGCCGACGGGGTAACCGTTACCATCGACGGGATCAGCGTACACCCCGGTTTCGCAAAGGGCAAACTGCAAAGTGCGTTGAAAATTGCGGCCAGCGTCATCGATGCGCTGCCCAAAGACCGGCTCTCGCCCGAGACAACCACCAAGCGTGAGGGCTTTGTACATCCGGTGTCCATCAAGGGAGGCGTCGAACAGGCCACTATCGAATTTATTGTCCGCGATTTCGATGATGAAAATCTCCGCCGCCATGAGCATGAACTCGAGGGTATCGTCAAGTCGGTGATATCCCGGCATACCGGTTGCCGTTATCGATTTGAGGTTACCGAACAGTATCGCAACATGAAGCAGGTACTCGACCGCTATCCGCAAATCATGGAAATTGGCCTGGAAGCGATCCGCCGTGCGGGCATGGAACCCATCCGGCGGAGCATCCGGGGTGGAACGGATGGTTCGCGGCTTTCATTCATGGGCCTGCCCTGTCCTAATATCTTTGCCGGCGGCCATGCCTTCCATGGGAAAGAAGAGTGGGTATCCGTACAGGATATGGAAAAAGCCGTCAGGACCATTTTGCACATTGCTGTGTTAGTCGTAAGTCATAAGTCATAAGTCACTCACATGCCATCAACTCCTTTCGAAACCATCAAACGCATTATCAACCATCGCCGGTCGATTTTTCCACCAAGTTATAACGAGCGAGTGATCCCCAAAGAATTGTTGACTGAACTGCTGGATTGCGCCAATACGGCGCCAACACACAAACTCACTCAGCCATGGCGGTTCGTTGTATTCCGCGAACAGGGATTGGAGCGGCTGGCAGACCAGCTGGCATCGCTTTACAAAGCACATACACCATCTGAGCAATTCCTCCAGAAAAAGTTTGAAAGTACCCGCGAAAAGGTGCTTCGATCGGGAGCGGTAGTGGCCATTGTGGTATCATACAGCGGTGTCGTTCCGCAATGGGAGGAACTTGCAGCCACGGCCTGTGCGGTACAGAACCTTTGGCTTGCCGCATCGGCGGCCAATATCGGCGGCTACTGGAGTAGTCCGGGCACCATCAAGCATATCGGTGATTTCTTAGACCTGGCAGGGAACGAAGAATGCCTCGGCTTCTTTTACATGGGCTATCATGACGAACCGCAGCGGACAGCAAACCGCCGGCCAATAGCTGAAAAAGTCCGGTGGGAAGAATAATACAGCGTGTGGCCACACCTATTCGAACGTAATCTCCACTTGCCCCCTGCTGCCGGTCCATCGCGGCCCCACCTCCAATGCCTGTAGAACTCCGCTCAGTGAGTTGGTATCCGCATCATCGGCCGCTTGGATATTCATTGGCATTCCTTGTGCGTTGATATCGAAGGTTAACGTTGTCTTTCCTGTCAGCGAAGTACCTGCAAGCTTATCACTAAGATACGCGTTGAACTCGTCCCATCCACCCTCCGGATAAGCGTCCAATCCGGGGCCGGTCGCAGCGACTGCATGTGCCCTAACCAGCGATCCGGGAGCGGCTAGCTCGACATGCACTTCCTTTTCGGTAGTCGGTTGCTCCGCTGACTGGTGGCGCATCCACAGCAGGACCAATACAAGGACCATCAGTACACAGGCGGTGGCCGCCACGCCAAGACGCTGCCACCCGAAGAAAAATGCATTCCGCTCTTTTGCCTGGCCCTCGATACGGTCAGCCAATCGCTGCTGCAATAGGCTTAGCTGCCGGTGGCTGACATCTTTCCGCAATCGGTAACCATCAATGGCATCTTGCAACAACGGGTCGTCGAGTGCCTCCCGCTCGAGGTCATACATCTCGTCCCTGCTAAGTTCGCCTTTGAGGTACCGCTGTATACGAACAATCTGGTAACTATTATTCATTTTTGCTTTTCTCCATACAGATTTTCAGATTGCGCTTGCCGTTTTGGATATGGCTTTTTACCTTATTGAAATCGAAGCCTGTGACGTCAGCAACTTCCTTATAACACTTCTGCTCCAAGTAAAATAACCGGACACACGTTTGCTGCTCGACATTGAGCGTTTCCAAACAAGCTTCCATCAACGCAAGTTGCTCCTCGGGAATTCCCTCCCCACTATCATGTTGATGCAGGAACGCGTCACTTTCCACAAGGTGATCATCGATATCGACGGTGTTTATACGCTTGCTTGTTCGTAGGTCCATAAGGCAGTGGTTCCTAGCCAACGTATAAAGCCAACTCTTGAAGTTACTCACCTCGTGAACGCGTAACTTGGTAATCAATGACTCAAAAATTTCCATGACAGCGTCTTCGCTTCTCGCCTCGTCCTTATAATACTTGAGGCACACCCCAAAGATCAACGGCATATATGGCTCATACAATTTGCCGAGCACACGCAAATCACCGGCTTCCCGGTACCTTGCCAACAGATTCTGTTCTTCGAGTGCTGATGTCATTAGCGATACGTTATCCAAACGTACGAAATATCCCTGACTTTTGATAGCGCTGTGCCATCGGCTGAATGGCAGGCCCAAAAGATGACCTTTGTCAGAAAAAATAATTCCCTCGGGCAGACGGATCGGCCAATCGCTTGCCGAGCCATCAATTTGCCGGATTATTACCGTTTGGCAACCGCACAAAAACTTAATGAAGATTACTTTTTTAACTGTGCATCCGCATCACAGTGAGCCTTCGGAACCGCTAGTTTTGTCATGGAAAGGTAAGAAGAAAGGCTTCGAACCCCGCAAGTAAAAACAAAAATTTAGATGAGCATGGAAGCGATAACTAAACTAGCAACCCTCGGAACAGCGACGATGCTGTTTGCCGCAACTTGGTTAACTGTAAATGCCCAAGACACTTATCGATCAGCAGCCACACAAGCCACCATAAAAGGTACCTCAACCCTGCACGACTGGGACATGACCTCGTCTAAGGGCCAAACCACGGCTTCGTTTATAGTCGAAGGTAATCAAGTGAAAAAAATAAACACATTGACATTCATTGTTCCCGCTGAATCGTTGAAAAGCGACAAAAGCGGCTTGGATAAAAATGCTTACAAAGCGTTGGAGACAGACAAGCACCAAAACATAACGTTTACGATGACTTCGGGCACGATAGCCGCCACTGGCAGCAACACTTTCCAAGTGAGGGCGACGGGTAATCTGACCATCGCCGGTACGACCAAACAGACGACCATCGCGGCAACCGGTCAATTCAACCCGTCGGACAAGAGCATCGCTGTCAATGGAAGCACGAAATTCAACATGACAGGCTATGACGTGAAACCACCCACAGTCATGATGGGCACCATCAAGACAGGTGACGAAATCACGGTAACCTATAGCGGTAAACTAATGGCACAATAAACAACGAATACGTCTTACACCATCTAATATCCAAAAATCATGAAAACTACATGTACAGCCCTCACAATGCTCACGGCTATCGCCATAGCCGCGATTCCGGTGGCCACCTTTGCACAGGAAGAAAAAGACGCGGAAAAGGGCCCAATCATACAATATGGCGAGCCTGACTTCTTCCGGCCATACGACAAGCGTGGCCTCCATGTTTTCGAGACGACAAAAGCTGATTTGGATAAGCCTTACAGCGGCAGGAAAATAAGCTTAGGGGCAGGTTTCACCCAGCAGTTCCAATCGTTGAAAAACGAGAACCCGGGTGCCGAGAACAACGGGGGCACAGACGCCAATGCGCTCTTTCCTCTAGCACCCGGTTTCATGACCGCACAGGCCAACCTGTATATCGATGCCCAATTGGCCAAAGGTATCCGGCTGCATTTGGCCAACTATATGTCTTCACGCCACCACAACGAGTTTTGGGTGAAAGGTGGATACCTCCAGATTGACCGCTTTCCTTTCGAAGGCAAATTCTGGGATGACCTCGCTGAATTGGTCACCGTAAAAGCTGGCCACATGGAAATCAATTATGGAGATGCCCACTTCCGTCGTCCAGACGGTGGACATACGTTGTACAGTCCTTTTATGGAAGGCAACATCATGGATGCATTTGCAACGGAAATCGCCGGTGAGGTATACGTCCAGAAAAACGGAATCTTCGGAATGCTTGGTGTAAGCAACGGGATGATCCGGGGAGCGGCCCAGGAAATCGAAGAGACCACCGGCAACCAATTTGGCACAGCAAATCCATCTGTTTACCTGAAGGCCGGTATTGACAGGCAGGTCAATGACGACATCAGGCTACGCCTGACCGGCAGCTTGTATCACAATAGCGGCACCGGCGGATCCGGGCTGACCTTATATGCCGGCGACCGTACAGGCTCCAACTACCAAAACGTAATGGAACAGTACTATGCCAATGGTACCGCCAAAGCAGCTACGGCCATGTATAGCTCCGGACGTTTCAATCCCGGCTACAACGGCAAACTGGATGCGGTAATGATTAACGGCTTCGCAAAAATGCAGGGCCTCGAATTCTTTGGCACGTATGAATACGCAAGCGGCCGGGGCAAAGCAACCGCAGACGCCGAAAACCGGGTGACCACACAATACGCGCTAGAGGGGTTATATCGGTTTGGCAGCTATGAAAACCTGTATATCGGCTTGCGGTATAACGCAGTTAACTCAGAACTACTGTTCGGCGACATCACCGACGTAAAAATCGATCGTTTTGCCGCAGGTGCCGGTTGGTTCATCACCAAGAATATCCTGATGAAAGGTGAGTATGTGATTCAAAAATATAACGACTTCCCCACTACGGATTACCGCCATAACGGCAAATTCAACGGGGCAGTCCTCGAAGCCATCATTGCGTTCTAAAAACGGAAAGGTTATTAAGAAGTCGTCCAAAAAGTCTCCAACAGTGCGAAACAATCCGATATAAGGCATTCCAATCGCAAACATCCATCGAGGCTTTTTGGACGTTCCCAACAAAACGTGACATCATGAAAGCAACCTGTTACACCCGTCTACTTTCAATTTTCCTTTATATTGGAGCGTTGTGTGTATTCGTTTCTTTCAAGGGGCCTAATCTGGGGTTTGAGCACGCCACCAGCGAACTGCACTGGACGGTGTTGCCCAACAGTTTCATCACCATCAGCGGCAGTTCAAACATTAATACGTTTGGATGCGAAGCGTCAGGAGTATTCCAAGCCGAGCCCTTGCGGGGTATGGTGGCGAAAGACGGGGTGAGTGTAAACATGAAGGGCGCCATCCGTATCGCAATCGGTCAATTTGATTGCAACCACCGGATGCTCACTGCCGATCTCCGGAAAACGCTGAAGGCGGACGCATATCCCGAAATGGCCATCCGTTTCATGTCGTTGGAACGGATGCCACTTTGCGATGGGGGAACAGATTACATTACGGGTAAAGTGATCATCGAGCTAGCTGGCCAGCGCAAACCCTTTAACATCAGGTGCTCATTTTCCAAAACCAGTACTGGTTATAGGCTTGAAGGAAGCCGAGCCTTTTCTTTTGCAGATTTCGATCTTAGTCCCCCAAAGAAAGCCGGTGGCCTCGTCAAAGTCAAGGACGATTTCGACGTAACCTTCACCTTGCTCCTCAACAATTGCCATTGAACCCTCTAAATGAAACCGGGGCAAGTTTCCCCGCCCCGGTTCCGTTTCATGTGTTTGTGGATCGTTAGAAACACCAGCCATTTGCTTCAATTAATGCTTGGGCTATCCGTTGCCGAGCATCCTTGATGTTATAGGGTTCGGCCTTGGTGAAGCGCCGGATGCCGACCAACATCATTTTCAATTCATCACCTTCGGCAAAGGAATGAAGCGCCTCCTTGCCGGCGAGGTATACGCGGTCTATCGCGGTATGCAAATAAATACGTGCCATATCCAATTGCCGTTGCACCGCTTCCTCACCACGCTGTTGCACCAGTTTCTCGGCACGGAGCAGCGTCGACTCGGCGAGGTATACGTATCCGACGATATCGGCTATATTCGTCAATATCTCTTGCTCTTTCTGCAACGTCATCATCAGCTTCTGCACGGCAGCACCGGCCACCAGCAATCCCGCTTTCTTAAGGTTGGTAAGCAGCTTCTTTTCATACGCGAAGGGCACATCGTCTACCTCGCCGAAATCGGGAATGGCCATCAACTCACCGGCTACCGCCTGCGCCGGGCCCATGAGGTCGAGCTCCCCTTTGAGGGCACGTTTCAGCAACATATCCACGATGAGCAAACGGTTCACTTCGTTGGTACCTTCAAAAATACGGTTGATGCGCGAATCGCGGTAGGCGCGTTCCATGGGTGCATCCGCTGAGTAGCCCATTCCGCCGTAGATTTGTACCCCTTCATCTACTACGTAGTCGAGCATCTCCGACCCCCAAACTTTCAATATGGCACACTCGATGGCAAATTGTTCGGTCGCCTTCAGCTTGGCTTTTGCCGCATCCATCCCCCCTGCAACCAATGCATCATACGCATCGTCGATATTTTGGCCGGCCCGGTATGCAGCACTTTCCACTGCAAAATTCCGCACAGCCATTTCAGCCAGTTTATAGCGGATGGCACCGAATTTGGAAATCGGTAAGCCGAACTGTACCCGTTCATTGGCGTAGCCGATGGCTTGACCAATTACCCGCCGGGAAGAGCCGATGGTGGCAGCACCCAACTTGATGCGGCCCACATTGAGGATATTCACAGCGATTTTGAATCCGTTTTCCCGTTCGGAGAGCATATTCTCCGCCGGCACCGGGCACTCATTAAAAAATACCTGCCGGGTGGATGAACCCTTGATGCCCAGTTTATGTTCTTCGGGGTTCATAGTGATACCACCAAACTCCCGCTCCACAATAAACGCGGTGAGGTTCTTATCGTCATCTATTTTAGCAAATACGATGAATATGTCGGCAAAGCCACCGTTGGTGATCCACATCTTTTGGCCATTGATGAGGTAGTGTGTTCCCGCTTCATTGAGTTTAGCACTGGTACGCCCGGAATTGGCGTCCGACCCTGAATTGGGCTCGGTAAGGCAGTAGGCCGCTTTCCATTCGCCCGTAGCCAGCTTGGGCACATACTTCTCCTTTTGGGCGTCGTTTCCATAATAAAGGATAGGCAATGTACCGATCCCCGTATGGGCCGAAAGGGCAACGGCGAAGGAATGGCCCGCACCGATTACGTCGGCTACCAGCATGGACGTATTGAAGTTCTTCCCGAACCCGCCATAGATCTCCGGGACAGAAACACCCAGCAGGCCCAGCTCGCCAGCCTTGTCAAGCAGGCTTTCCATCAGTCCCTCCTCCTGTGTATCGATACGCTCTAGGTTGGGATAGATCTCCGCGGCAAGAAAATCGTCGCACGTCTGCCGGATCATCACTTGTTCCTCATCGAAGTCCTCCGGTATGAATATGTCCGTAAATTCCGTCTCACGGATAACGAATTCTCCCCCTTTCATCGATTTGAGATTTGAGATGTCAGATTTGAGACCTGCCTCATCACTAAACTCCTTGTCCATGTTCTTTCGATTTGAAGGTTATTTTTAATTTTTTCTGAAATCCATAAATCATCTTTTGAATTTCATTCAACTGCTCTTCGATATATTTTGTGTGATTTTCATCTAATAAACCCAAATTACGGGCAATGATAATCTGGGTTTGCAATTCATAGGCTGATCCATTCGCAATTCCGAGAAAATGAACAAACTCCCTATCAGAATTACGTCCTGCACCCTCAGCAACATTGGAAGCGATAGATACCACAGCACGTTTGATCTGATTTGTCAGACCGTACCGTTCATCTACTGGAAAATCAATCGTCACTTTATAAACGTACGTGGCTAACTCAATAGCCTTCTGCCAGACATGAAGTTCTTTTAAATGATGCATACTGCTTACCTAACTGATTTCTCAAATCTCACGTCTCATATCTCACGTCTCATATCTCATATCTGACGTCTCACATCATCTCGAAAATTCCGGCAGCGCCCTGTCCGGTCCCTACACACATGGTTACCATCCCGTATCGTTGGTTCCGGCGTTTCAGTTCATGAAATAATTGCACGGATAGCTTGGCACCGGAACACCCCAGCGGATGGCCCAATGCGATGGCACCGCCGTTTACGTTCAAGATATCCGTATTAATGCCCAATTCGCGGATTACCGCAAGCGACTGGGCAGCAAATGCTTCGTTCAGTTCGATGAGTTCCATATCTTCCAATTTCATCCCAGCCATTTTCAAAGCTTTTGGAATCGCGAAGATAGGTCCGATGCCCATGATACGCGGTGGCACACCAGCTACACCATAGCTTACCAAGCGGGCGATGGGCTCGACATTCAGTTCCTTCATTTTCTTTTCGGATACTACCAGCACGAATGCTGCGCCATCTGACGTCTGCGAGGAGTTGCCCGCCGTAACGGAGCCCCCTGCCGCAAAGACAGGTTTCAACTTTGCCAACACCTCCAAACTCGTATCGGCCCGCGGCCCTTCATCGGTATCCACCACGTATTCGCGGGTCTTTATCCGTTTACCGTCTTCTAGGTAAGATTCCTTCACAGTAATCGGCACCACGCCGTCTTTCAAATGCCCATTCGCGATGGCAGCGACAGCTTTTTGGTGCGACGCCAGCGAAAAGGCATCTTGATCTTCCCGGCTCACTTTATACTCCTTGGCCACGGCTTCCGCGGTAAGCCCCATCCCCCAGTACCAATCGGGATGGCTTTTGGCCACTTCCGGATTGGGCACCAGCTTCCAGCCACCGAAGGGCATACCCGACATCACTTCCACACCACCTGCGATTATGACATCTGCCATACCCGATTTGATTTTGGCCACGGCCGTGGCAATGGTTTCCAATCCCGAAGCGCAATAGCGGTTCACCGTTACCCCGGGCACCTTCTCCGTATCGAGTCCCATCAGCGATATCATCCGACCGATGTTGAGACCTTGTTCCGCCTCCGGAGTAGCATTGCCCACGATCACGTCGTCGATTTGTTCTTTATCGAGATTAGGAACGGAAGCTACAAGATGCTTGATGACGTCCGCCGCAAGGTCATCTGCCCGTGTGAAACGGAACACGCCACGGGGTGCCTTCCCTACCGCCGTCCGGTATCCTGCTATGATGTAAGCTTCCATAGTTAATTTCTTAATGCTTTTCCTTTAGTTAACATGTGCTGGATCCGCTCCAGCGTTTTCCGTTCACCGCACAAGGACAAAAACGCTTCGCGCTCCAAATCCAACAGATACTGCTCCGACACTTCGGTAGGCGACGACAAGTTGCCGCCGCACATCACCCAGCCTAGCTTTTCGGATATCTTCTGGTCGTGTTCGGATATATAATTGCCAGCGCGCATCGAATTGGCCCCGGCATAGACAATGCCCAGCCCTTGCTTGCCAAGCACCGTGATGTCGGAACGCGGTACCGGCTGGGTGTAACCCCCTTCTGCCAACTCAATGGCTTTCGCCTTGGCATCGGCCAGCAACCTACTCCGGTTCATGCTGATGGCATACTTGCCTGCCTCAAGATACCCCAGTTCAAATGCTTCCACTGCCGACGTGGACACCTTGGCCTGACCGATGGTCAGGAAACGGTCGCGCAGCACCTGTTGTACGATTTGCCCTTCTTTGAACTCATCAGACGCACGGAGGGCAAATTCCTTGGAACCGCCGCCCCCCGGGATGACCCCTACACCAAATTCGACCAGCCCCATATACGTTTCGGCATGAAGCTGCACGAAGTCGGCATGCATGGAAAACTCGCAGCCACCACCCAGCGCAAGATTGAACGGTGCCGCCACCACGGGGATAGCCGAATAACGCAATCGCATAGCGGTATCCTGGAACGTCTTTACCGCGATATTCAGCTCGTCGTAGTCCTGCTCGACGGCCATCATGAAAATCATGCCGATATTGGCACCTGCGGAAAAGTTGGCGCCATCATTGCCCACAACCAAGCCCCTGAAGTCCTTTTCCGCCAGATCGATTGCTTTATGCAAGCCCTGGATGACATCACCCCCTATCGTATTCATCTTCGTATGGAACTCGGCATTGAGGATGCCGTCTCCGAGATCGGTAATGGTGAGCCCATTGTTTTTCCAGACAGTTTTTTGTCCGCGGATGTTATCTAAGATGATAAAGCCCCCCGTACCCGGAACGGGTTTGTACGATTTGCTCCCGATATCGTAATAGTGCCGCGCTCCGTTTTCTACCTTGTAGAAGGAGTCGTGGCCCGCTGCCAGCATCTCCTGCACCCATCCTGCGACCTCTCCACTGAAACCCGGCACACGCTTTTCTTCCGATTTTATCTTATCGACGGTCTCTTTGACACCCAGTGCATCCCACACTTCAAAAGGCCCCAACTCCCATCCGAATCCTGCCCGCATGGCATCGTCGATACGGAAAAGCTCATCCGTAATCTCGGGCACCCGCCGGGAGACGTATTCAAACAATGGGTAGTGCATGGCGCGGAAAAATGCACCCGCTTTATCCGTACCCTGTTCATACACCTTCATCCGCCTACGGATATCATCCACCGCTTTCGTGGCATCCAGCGTCGCCACTTTTACTTTTTCCTGCTTGCGGTATTCCAGGGTTTTCAGGTCGAGCGCCAAGATGACGCTATTGCCCTTATCGTCTTTTATCTTTTTGTAGAACCCTTGTCCGCTCTTCTCGCCCAGCCATTTTTTGTCGACCATCTGCCGGATATAATCGGGCAATTGGAAAACACCCTTGGCTTCATCATCTGGGGCGTTTTCCGCCAGTCCGTTGGCTACATTGACCAACGTATCCAGCCCCACCACATCGGCCGTACGGAAGGTGGCGGATTTGGGGTGGCCCATGGCCGGGCCGGTAAATTTATCGACTTCCTCCACCGTGAGGCCAAGCTGTTCTACCAAGTGGGTCAATGCCAGCATCGAGTAAACACCTACACGGTTACCGATGAAGGCCGGGGTGTCTTTGCACAACACCGTGGTTTTGCCGAGGAACTTATCACCGTAATGCATCAGGAAATCGACAACCTCCGGTTTGGTATCCGGTGTAGGGATAATTTCGAGCAGCCGCAGATAACGGGGAGGGTTGAAGAAATGCGTACCGCAGAAATGCACTTTGAAGTCATCGCTCCGCCCTTCTGCCATCAAATGGATGGGGATTCCAGATGTATTGGACGTGACGAGTGTACCCGGCTTCCGATACCGTTCTACCTTATCGAATACCTGTTTCTTGATGTCCAGCCGCTCTACCACCACTTCGATGACCCAATCCGTTGAAGCGATGGCAGCAAAATCGTCGTCGAAATTACCGGTCCTAATCAGCTTTATACTGCGTTTGCTGAACACAGGCGAAGGATTGGTTTTAATAGCGGCTTCTAACGACTGGTTCACGATGCGGTTACGCACCGCTTTGCTGTCTAGCGTGAGGCCTTTGGCCGTTTCCTGCTGTGACAATTCATTAGGAACGATATCGAGCAGCAATACTTCTACACCGATATTGGCAAAATGGCACGCGATGCGCGAGCCCATCACCCCTGAGCCCAATACAGCTACTTTTGTGATTCGCCTTTTGTCTATTGTCTCATGTCTCATGTCTAACGTCTCAAATCCATCATTCGGGTTTATACTGTACGGCCAACTGGTTAATGCGCTTCAATGTATGAATGGCCGATCTCCGTTCTTCGTCCGACAGGTGCTCATCGAGGTATACGTTGAATTTCCGTACCACATCTTTGGCTTGCTCACGTTTCTCTTTACCTAAATCCGTCACGAACACTTTTACCGAACGCTTATCAGCGCTGTTGGTCTCCCTATAAATCAACCCTAAACTTTCCAGGTTATTGAGTATGCGCGACAAACTCGTAGTTTTTACACCCAACAGATTGGCAATCTGCGAAACCGGCGTACCCTCCTTGTGGATATTGATGAGTACATAGCCCGTGGCCTGCGTAATCCCGAATTGTGAGGCGATCTGGTTGTATTTATTCGCTGCAGACTGCCACGCCGCCTTGAGGTAATAGTCTATCGTATTGTCGTCATTCATACCGGTTTTGCATATAATTTATTATGCATGCATAGCAAATTTAGGTGGAATAATTTTGGAAAGCAAATTTTTTGTGGAAATAAAAAACGTTGTTTTAAAAGAATTTTGCTGTACGAGGTCGTGACGCACCCAAGGCAAAGGATACAGGGCGGGCTGCGTGCCTACTTTGGCTCGGCACTAAGGAATGGGTTAACTATCTATGTCTAACAGACAACCATCTTACAGCTGAGGGTAAACAACGAAAATGCTTCTGACTTCCCGCACCCAACGCGAATGCAACTGATCGTTAGGGACGATGAGACGCAACGGCCCAACCCGCTTGTCCAACGATTTACCGTACACTCCGATGGCTAGTAAGGCGGCATTGTCGGTCGATTTCGGATCAAGCTCCGCTAGTGAGAACACCGCCTTATAGCCATCAGCTGCGGTAACAACAACGACTTTTTGGACGTGCTCCCCTTTCACCTGGCTACCGCTGGGTACGCCTGCCAACGCCAGCACATCGATTAAACGGACCACATCGTACGTAGCCGTGTCGCCCTTCATCGATTGCGCAAGATACTTTTGTACATGAAGTGCCTTAAGTTCATCCATCGTTAGCGACAGCCGCTCACCTACATCACCGCCAATTTCCAACACAGCTTGGGCGCGGCTTTCATTGACAGTGACGAGGGTTAAAACAAAACAAAACAATAGCAATATGTGCTTCTTCATCTGAAATAGTTACTGGTTAAATATATAGCTTCTCCCATTCCTCGATACAATCCGGGGTATTATAGTACCCGAATTCGCCCCCCGATAGGGAGCACACGGAAAGCCTACTACAAATAACGTCAATGCCATATATAATTCCATGTCAGTGTGTTGCTGATGTCTTATCGGTCCGATGGATGGGGTTAAAATCTTCCTTCGGCGCACCACACACACCACAGGCATAGTCTGCCGGCAGATCGGCAAATTCCAGACCGGGCGGCACCGCCATCAGCGCATCGCCGTAAGCTGCGTCGTAAATACTCAGGCAGTGTGTGCATTGGAATTGCTGATGTGCGGGCAAAGTCTCGGGGGCCTCGGGCAAATACGCTGTCGAGTGGTCCGCCGACAAGCCATCGTCCACCGCTAAATCGTAAAATTTGTCGCAAAGCTCCTCGAGGACGCGGGGTAGCAATTGCTGTGCTACCCCTTGCTTATACGGGATAAGCGTGCGGGAATTGGCATTGAAGTCCTTGGTATGCAACACGTCAAAACAAGGCTCCTTGCCGCCGCCAGTCGTATCTTTTAAAATAATCGATCCCCAGATACCGCTGTTCGTGCCGATCTTAATGCCGAAACACAACCGGTAGGTACGGATATTCATCCGATCGAAATACCGCACGATTGACCGCTTCAGTTTCAGGGCAGATTCACACCAGTCTTCCAGTTGCCAATTCAGCTCGTTAGATGCATGGCGCAGATTAACGCGGTGCTTATCCAGAATATAATCCCATACAGTCCGGTCTTCCTGCCGGATATCCTTGATGATCAATGAGCGCCAGGGTGTGGTATAGAGCTGTCCTATACGTGAGGTTTGGCAAGCGCCGCAAACGTCAAGCAGGAAGGAGACCGTGTACGTCTCGTCCGGCCGGTAAATACCCAGCCAAAATTTATCGTCGTACCGGTTCAATCCTTCATAATAGGGCAGGCGGAACTCTGACTCGACCAACGGACGGGCAGAATTCTGGCAATGAAATTGCACCGCCTCCTTCACTTTTGCCTCCAGACTCGCACCCAACGCCCTACCGCCCGCTTTGGGCAAGCCGTCGCCCTGGAGGATCAGCTTTTCCAACTGCCGGCAAATCTCACCGATATCCATGGAATATACCAAGGAAGACCATTCGAATAGTTGATTGGTTTTTGGCCAGCGGATAAAGACGTGCCAGAAGTTACCGACATCGGACGACACGAAATTCAGATTGCCTGTGTAGTAAGGTACCAGCGATTGATTCGCATCCACGATGTTCACCTTCAACTTCGGCACGAACTCAAACGACGACAGGATGTCCTTGTAAATGCCTTCCCTCAACCACCGCGATTGGTTGAAGATACCGTCCGACACATAGGAACTCACAATATTGGGGTAATAATCATTGACCACTTCGTGGAGGAGCTCCTGGTTTAAGAGATCATATGTCAGCTCTTCAAGCTGCTCGGACGTCGCAGCGAAAAGAATCTGTTGGCGGGCACCTATCTTGACGGTGCGGATGCCTACGGATTCGATTGCCACCAATAGCGTCCTGAGGTCGCCAACGGATACAAAGCCACCCGGTAGGTTGACCTTGACGCGTTTCCAAGCGGGTTGCCGTTTCTTAGCCATGTACTGCCTCCATCTTTTCCGTCTCCGATAGCACACCTTCCAAGATCGCCATCACTTGTGGCCGGCACGAACCGCATCCGGTTCCGGCACCGCTGCTCGCGCACAAGGCATCCAACTCGGTGCAGCCCGACTGGACCAGGTTAACCAGATTCCCTTCGCCCACTTGGCTACAGCTGCATACCAGCTTGCCGATAACCGGTTCTTTCGTTGAGCCACTGCGCAGTAGCTGCAACCGCTTTTCGCTGAGTTCGGTTTTGTTCGTTATCAGGTCCTTAAACTCCAGGAACTCATTCTTGTCGCCGATTAAAATAGCGCCCACAAGCCGGTCTTGGTGGATGATGCATTTCTTGTAATAACGTTTGGCCTTGTCGATGAAAACGATCTCCTCATACGTATCATCGGGGCAATCAACGAGGCCGATGCTACAGAGGTCGAACCCCTGTATCTTGATGATGTTCATAAACAAGCTCCCCTGGTATACACTCCCTACGTCGCCATGGTGATACCGCGCCACCACCGCCCCCTGTTGCTCGGCAGCGGCGGTGATGCCGTAAAGTACCCCTTCGAACTCGGCGATCTCGCCGATGGCATAAATGGAAGGATCGCTGGTCTGCATGCGGTTATTCACTACTACGCCACGCTGGCACTGGAGGCCCGCGGCTTTGGCCAGTTCGATATTGGGGGTGGTACCTATTGCCACGATCACCGCATCGCATTTAATCTGCCGGCCGCTTTTCAATTCGACCTTGTTGACCTTGTTACGACCATAGTAGAGTTGCACCTCGTCGTTGTAGTACACGTCGCACCCCTGCTCCACCATCTCCTCGTGGAGCATCTGGCTGCCCAACACGTCCAGCTGCCGGTTCAGGAAGCGCGAAACCCGTTGTACGACGGTGATCTTTACGCCCATTTCGCGCAAACTCGCCGCCATTTCCAACCCCAGCAACCCACCACCGATAATCACGACCGATGCGTCTCTGCGAAGGAACTTCCGTAGGTTATCGGCGTCCGATCGACGCCGCATGCTGAAAATCCCCGGCATGGTCGGTATGTCCTTCGGCATCGTGGGGCGGCTCCCTGTACCCAAAATAAGTACGTCGTAGGGCGTCTTACCCCCCCTCGAGTCTTCGACACGTTTAGTTGAGCGATCGATGCGGGTCACCGTCACACCCCGGATATGCTTGATTTGGTATACGTCATGTTCCTCCTCATCCTGCATTTTAACCAGTTCGCCCCATTGCTGGTCGCCGCTCACATAGTGTGGCAGCATCACCCGGTTGTAAAACGGGAGGTCTTCGTTGCTGAACACCGTGATTTCGTCGGTCTTATTAAGGTCACGAAAGGCTTTCACGAACCCGAAGGCGCCGGCCCCAGCGCCCACGATCACGATCCTTTCGAACTCCTTCCGGTAAGGCACTACCCGTACCGCACAAAATTTAAAGTCCGGCTCTTTCGAAATCGGATCCAGCAATGGGTTGGTCAGGTTGTTTGCCCGGTTGAGGTCCGACCCCCACCGTTTCCCCCAGTGCATGGGCAGAAACACGCAACCGGGCTTTATGGTACTACTGATGGTGGCTTTCACCCGCACATTGCCCCGGCGGGAGGTGATTGCCACCAATTGTCCCTCTACGATCCCCAAGTGCCGGGCGTCGTCTCCATGCATCTCCAATTGGGGCTCCCTGATGTGCTGCTTCAGCTTGCTCACCTTCCCCGTTTTGGTCATGGTATGCCATTGGTCGCGAATCCGGCCGGTGGTTAGGATGAAGGGGAAATCGGTGTCGGGCTGCTCACTCGGCATTTCAACACCGGGGCTGTGGATGATGGCCCGCTTCGTGGGCGTATGAAACCGGTGGTCTGCAAATAAACGTGGCGTCCCCTTATCATGGTGCTTCCAGTACGGCCATTGGATGGTCTTATGGGTGTCTATCCGAGCATAGTCCAACCCTTCAACGCGGATGGACGTTTTGGCCGTGAGCCGGGTGTGCTCCTTGTATATCGCTTCGGGGCCCGCATAGTCAAACCCGCTATACCCCATCTTCCGGGCAAAGCGGCAGATGATTTCGGCATCGGGCAGCGCCTCTCCCGGAGGGTCGATGATTTTGTGCAGGTGGCTTATCCGCCGTTCGGAATTGGTCATGGTCCCTTCTTTTTCTGCCCACCCGGCGGCTGGCAAGATCACATCGGCATAATCCAGCGTCTGTGGTTTGTTACTGATTTCCTGCACCACCACGAATTTGGCGTTCTTCAATGCTTGCTCCACTTTCCGGGCATAGGGTAGGCTCGTGAGTGGATTGGTACATAGGATCCAGATGGCCTTCAGCTTCCCATCGGCGAGGGCATCAAACATCTCCGTGGCGGTAAGCCCCGGTTTATCGGATAGGACCGTACCGCCCCAGAAATCAGCCACCTCCTGGCGATGGGCATCATTCTTCAGGTCGCGGTGCGCCGGAAGCAGGTTGGCCAACCCACCCACTTCCCGGCCTCCCATGGCATTGGGCTGACCCGTTAATGAGAAGGGGCCCGACCCTGGTTTCCCGATCCGCCCGGTGATCAGGTTGAGATTAATCAGCGACAGGTTCTTGTCTACCCCCTTCACGCTTTGGTTGAGCCCCATCGTCCACAGGGTCAACAACGATTTGGACATCCCGATATAGGCAGCCGCTTGCCGGATATCCGCTTCGGAGACCTTGCAAATCCATGCTGCTTCCGCTATCGTCTGTTCGAATACCCGTGTTTTGTATACCAAAAACCCTTCCGTGTGGTTTTCGATGAAGTCGCTATCGATGTTGCCGTTTTCAATCAGCAACCTACCGAGGGCATAGTTCAGCACCATGTCGGTACCGGGCTGTATTTGCAGATGGATATCGGCGATAGCTGCAGAATCTGTTTTACGTGGATCGACGACGATGATCTTGGTATAGGGATTTTCCGCTTTGTGAGCCTCTACCCTGCGCCAGAGAATGGGGTGGCACCAAGCGGGATTGGCCCCTTCCACCAGCAGGCAATCGGACAGTTCGATGTCATCGTAGCAAATCGGTACCGAGTCCTCGCCCAAGCTCATCTTGTAGGCAGCAACGGCGCTGCTCATGCACAGGCGCGAATTTGTATCGATGTTATTGCTCCCGATAAAGCCTTTGATCAGTTTATTGACCACGTAATACTCCTCGGTGAGGCATTGGCCCGATGCGTAAAATGCCACGGAGTCTGGCCCATAGGTCGAAATCAACGAACGAAACACCGCAGCGGTGCGGTCAAAGGCATCGTCCCAACTCACGCGCTGCATCGGCATGCTGCGGTGGTAACGCATCTGCGGGTAGTGCAGCCGATCGGACCTGTCATTGACCGTATATTGTAGGTTCATGCCCTTGCTGCACAACTTGCCACGGTTTACCGGGTGATCCGGGTCACCGGCCACCGCGACCAAGTCGTGCTTATCCAGTTGGATTTTCACCCCACAGCCGACCCCGCAATAACAGCAAGTACTGGTTACTTCCGTTCTCTTCATAGCTAGCGCTGGTCCATCACTCGTTTAGATTATTGCTCAAACACCAGTTCACGGGGTTTTACAACGGTTACCGGCCTGGGCTGGAACTTGGTTACAACCACCAGCAGCCCGATAAAAACCACACCGATACCGATATACTGGAAGGCATCCACGTACGTCAATTCCTCCGATTTGAAAAGGAAGCCAACCAGCATGGCGCCGATGTTTCCACCGGCACCCACTACGCCACTCACCACCCCAATGTTGTCCTTATTGATGAAAGGAACGATCCCGTAGGTACAACCATTGGCCATTTTCAGAAACAATGCGAAAACCAGCATAGTAACAACCGCAACCAACAACGAGCCCGATACCGCAAATAGCATGATTACCACCCCTTCCAACACCAATAGCAAACCCAATAGGGTCCCTTTGCCCCTCATCCCGAATTTCTTACCAACGCGGTCGCTGACGATACCACCAAGGGCGCGTGCGAAAACATTCATGCCCCCGAATATGCCGGCCATCGCTCCCGCCATGATCAGGCTGGTGCCAAACCGATCGATAAAGAAGGTGGCGGCCACATTGTCTACGGTAATCTCGATGCCAAAACAAGCGGCATAAGCCAGCGTCAGCACCCATACGCGGTAATCACGCAGCGCCTCCATCAATGACCCCTTTCCTTTTTTCTGCCGCACGGCGGCGTCCGTACGTGCCAAGTCCCTGAAATTCCCGGCAGGCGTATCCGTGGTGTAGCGATAGTAAACAAAGGCCATGACCAGCAGGATGACACCGGGCACCACCATCGCCAGCCGCCAGGAATCGCCGTCGCTCACCCATCCCATCGCAGCAAAACCGGCAGCAACCAATGGCATCACCAGGTTGGTAACGCCCCCACCCAGATTCCCCCAGCCACCGGTTACCGCATTGGCCGTGCCCACAATATTGGGCGCAAACATCATGGATGTATGGAATTGGGTGATGACGAACGACGCGCCGACAATCCCGATGGCGAAACGGAATAGCAAGAATGACATGTAGCTGTTACTCAACCCGATCAGCATTACCGGAATCGAACCCACTGCTAATAAAATGGTGTAAGTGAGTCGCGGCCCCCATGTGTCGCACAGTTTGCCGATCAATAGGCGGGCAATAATCGTTGCCGAAACGGAAGCGATAATAATGTTGCCCACTTCACTTTTGGTCAAGCCCAGTTCGTCGCGGATCATGGGCATCAACGGTGCCACCCCGAACCACCCGAAAAAACAGAAAAAGAACGTAATCCACGTAATGTGGAAGGTTCTCATCTGAATCCCTTTAAACGAAAAGATGTTGAGTTTGGAAAGCGGCTGCTGATTGTTAACCATTGCAATTGATCTGTTATATCCCTATTTAGTATGCTCCTTGTATTTTTAATACTACACGACGTGGCGCTTCGCGGAAAAGGAGGTAAGCACTTCACGTAAGGCGACGACCTCACCGATGACGATGATCGCCGGATTACCCATATTGGCTTCCCGGCTGCATTTCACCAGGTCGCGCACCGCGCAGGTCGCCCTTCGGCCGTCGGGTTTGGTTGCATCCTGCACAATGGCCGCCGGTGTATCGCCTTTGCCATGCATCACGTACGTCCGCGCAATCTCCGAGAGCTTCCGCATGCCCATATAGATAACCACCGTCGAATTGCTTTGCACGGCCAGTGATAAATCAGACGCGATGCTACCGTCGCGCTTCATGCCGGTGAGCACCCAAATGCCTTCACTGGTGCCGCGATGGGTAAGAGGGATATCCCACATACCGATGCCTTGCATGCTCGTAATACCCGGCACGTAAACCACCTGTACGCCCAGCTGTTGGGCAACCGCCCACTCTTCGAACCCCCTGCCATATATATACGGATCGCCTCCTTTTAACCGCACCACATGGACGTAACGTGTGCAGTAGTATGCTATTAACTCATTGATATCGGTTTGGGGCACATATTCGCCAAAAGGTTTCTTGCCTACATATATTTTTATGCAATTTTTCGGCATAATCCCCAGCAAATCCCTATTCACTAAGTTATCAAACAACACTACTTCCGCTTTAGCCAATATTTTATATGCTTTTATGGTAAGTAATTCAACATCGCCCGGACCAGAACCAATAATGTGAAGCATATTTTGAATATTTAGTATTAAAATTTACATTATTTAATAAATATAATAAACAAAAATACAAATTATTGTGAAATAAATAATACAATATATTCATTTTTGAAAAAAAATACTAATTTAGCAGTCATAAATAATATAATTTTTGTCTTTTAATATAATATAGTCATATATATGAAGCAAAAAACAATAGTTATTATTGGAAATGGCATGGTTAGCCATAAATTTTGTGAAAAATTTAGAAAAAAAGACAAAATTTCTAAAATAATAGTGTTTGGAGAGGAACCGATAAGGGCATACGACCGTGTTCACCTCACCAGCTACTTCAGTGACAAGCCATTGGAGCAACTTTACCTATCTGAACACCAGTGGTACGATGAAAACAACATTGAATTACACTTAAATGATCCGGTTATTTCTATAAATCGGGACAACAAATCGATTATTTCGTCAAAAGGGCTCCAACTTGATTACGATTTCCTGGTACTGGCCACCGGATCGGCCGCCTTCGTGCCACCCATCCCGGGGGTAGAAAAAGAGGGCGTCTTTTTGTACCGCACCATACAGGACCTCGACCTTATCAAGGAATATGCGGTACGCGCTAAGAAGGGCGCTGTCATCGGCGGCGGCCTCCTGGGCCTGGAAGCAGCCAAAGCACTGGTAGATTCAGGCATCAAGGAATCCACCGTCATCGAATTTGCACCCCGATTGATGCCCCGGCAGATAGACGACAGCGCCAGCCGCACGCTGCAAACGAAACTGGACAACCTAGGGCTCACCTGCCTGTTGCAGAAATCGACCACCCAAATACTCGGCGATGCGCGGATAACCGGGCTTTCGTTTTCGGACGATACCCAAATCGATGTCGACATCCTCATCATATCTGCCGGCATCAAGCCCCGCGACGAACTGGCAACCACCTGCGGCTTGGCCACCGGGCCACGCGGCGGGATCATCGTCGACGAGACGATGCGCACCTCGGACCCCACCATATTGGCCATCGGGGAATGTGCCCTCTCAAACGGCATGATCTACGGCTTGGTGGCCCCCGGCTATGAGATGGCCGAAGTGGCCGCCTGCACCATCTGCCAAGAAGAAAAATCGTTCAACGGCTTCGACATGAGCACCAAGCTAAAACTAATGGGGGTAGACGTGGCCAGCTTCGGCGACCCGTTCATCGCCGAGCCCCACGCAAGAACCCTCTTATTGGAAGATACACACAAAGGGGTATACAAGCGTTTGAACATCAGCACGGACGGTAGCCGGCTACTCGGTGGCATCCTCGTGGGCGAAGCCAGCAGCTACAACATGCTGCTGCAGACCGTCAACAACCGCATGCCCATTCCCCCAGACCCCGAAATCCTTCTTCTCGGTGAAAAAACAGACGGCAAGCCTACCGGTTCGGGGCTGGAATCCCTCCCCGATTCGGCGCTGATTTGCAGCTGCGAAGGCGTAACGAAAGCGCAGATATGCGATGCGATAACCAGCCAGGGCTGCGAAAATTTCGAAGGGGTGAGCAAGTGCACCAAGGCCGGCACAGGCTGTTCGGGCTGCGTACCCATGGTAAAGGATCTCATCACCCATACCATGAAGCAACAGGGCAAATACATCCGTGCCACCATCTGCGAACACTTCAACTACAGCCGGCAGGAGCTCTACGACCTGGTGAAAATCCACCAGTTGAAAAGCTACGACGAGGTTTTGGATAGTGTAGGAAAGGGCGACGGGTGCGAAACCTGTAAGCCCTTGGTAGCCTCCATCCTGGCCAGCCTATGGAACGAGATGATCCTTGGCCGAGGCAATGACGTGGTGCAAGACAGCAACGACCGTTTCCTGGCCAACATCCAACGCGGGGGTACCTACTCGGTGGTGCCGCGCGTGCCCGGCGGTGAAATCCATCCCGATAAATTGATTGTCATCGGCGAGGTCGCCAAAAAATACGGACTGTATACCAAGATCACCGGTGGGCAACGCATCGATATGTTCGGCGCCCACTTGAATGACCTGCCCGCTATCTGGGAAGAATTGATTGCCGCCGGGTTTGAAAGTGGCCACGCCTATGGAAAGGCTCTACGTACCGTAAAAAGCTGTGTGGGAAGCACTTGGTGCCGATTCGGGTTACACGACAGCGTTTCCTTTGCCATCCAGATCGAAGAGCGCTACCGCGGCCTGCGGGCGCCCCACAAACTAAAATCTGCCGTAAGCGGATGCATACGTGAGTGCGCGGAAGCACAAAGCAAAGATTTCGGGATTATCGCCACGGAAAAAGGGTGGAACCTCTATGTGTGCGGCAATGGCGGAAGCAAGCCGCAGCACGCGCTGCTGCTGGCCAACGATGTCGATTCGACTACCTGTATCCAGTACATCGACCGGTTTCTCATGTTTTACATACGCACAGCCGACCCGCTCACGCGGACGGCCACGTGGCTGAACAAGATGGATGGTGGCATCGACTACCTACGCAACGTCGTCGTCAACGATAGCCTCGGCATGGCCGAGGCCTGGGAGAAGGACATGCAGGAATTGGTGGATGCCTATGAATGCGAGTGGAAAGTAGCGGTAAAAGACCCCGAAATACGCAAGCGCTTCGTCCATTTTGTCAACGCACCCGAAGAAAAAGACGACACGATCCGTTTCGAGACTTTGCGGGGGCAGAAAAAAGCGGCCGATTGGAATGCATTAACAACTCATTAAAAACGCAAATTCTTAATTCACTACTTTAAAACACATTTATGGAAACGTTAGCAACATCAACATCCTGGAAGTTAGCCTGCCGCGTAGAAGACACGATTGCCAATGGCGGGGTTTGCCTGAAGCTGGAAAACCAACAGATTGCCTTGTTCTATTTCAAACGCCGAAATGAATGGTATGCCACACAAAACGAGTGCCCCCACAAACGGCAAATGATCTTGAGCCGCGGTATGATCGGATCGCTCGGCGACCAACCCAAGGTAGCGTGCCCGTTCCACAAAAAAACGTTTGCACTGGACACCGGAGAATGTATATCGGGCGACGAATGCGCCATCAAGACCTACCCGGTCAAGATAGAAGATGGGCTGGTTTATATTGCGCTGAATAACTAAACGAACGCCGGGCCTTATCGCCAAAAACTTGTACCTTTACCTTAAAAAAGGAAAGATGGCGAATATCAATATCCCAAGGCTCGACCTTCATGATTATACCAGCGGATCGGCGGAGCAGCGCCACCTGTTTTCACAGCAAATCGGCAGAGCCTTCAATGAAACGGGGTTTGTCACCATTGCCAACCACGGCATGGATAAGGAGCTGATCGATGAGCTGTATCACGTAGTGCAGGCTTTTTTTGCCTTACCGGAGGCCACGAAATCGAAATACGAAATCCCCGGTCTCGCCGGCCAGCGGGGATACACCTCAAAGGGAAAAGAAAAGGCAAAAGATGCGAAAGTTCCCGACCTGAAGGAGTTCTGGCAACGCGGGCAGGATGACAACCCGGTTGTGGATGAGTTCCCCCGTTTCGACGAAGTGACCGGCGAAGTGTTCGGGCGACTGGAAGCCGCCGGGCGTGAATTGCTCAAAGCGATTGCCGTTTACCTGGGATTGGCGGAAAACTATTTCGAACCCAAAGTCATACAAGGGAACTCCATTCTACGCGCCATCCACTACTTCCCCATCGACGACCCGGACAGCTTGCCCGACGACGCCGTGCGCGCCGGGGCCCACGAAGACATCAATCTAATTACGCTGCTCATCGGCGCCAGTGCAGACGGACTGGAGGTACTCACCCGCGAGGGCACGTGGTACCCGGTGAAAGCCCACGGTGAAGACATCGTGGTAAATGTGGGCGATATGCTGCAACGGCTCACCAACAACAAACTGAAGTCGACCACCCATCGCGTGGTCAACCCACCGCGTGAGCTGATGAAAACCTCCCGGTTTTCGGTGCCGTTCTTTTTGCACCCGAAGGCCGACATGAGCTTGGCGGTGCTGGAATCATGCGTCGACACCAACCACCCGAAAGCCTATCCGGACGTGACAGCCGGCGAGTACCTGGACGAGCGGCTCAGGGAAATCGGGTTAAAGATGTAGTAGCCTCACAATGCCTCGAGAATAGCGGCCAGCTCGGCCTGCACAGACTGCCCTTTATCGGCATTGTACCAATGTTGTAAGGCCGTCTTCTGGGTTTCGAAATCGGCGTTTTCTGCCTTAAGCCGATCAAACAGCGTTTGACATTCCACGGGACGTGGTCCCCACGTGGCGAGGTCGGCCCCTTGGCCATCGCAGATAATTAGTTTCGGTATAGACTTGCTCCCTCCGGTCAAATAATCATTAATACGGAACGGCTCGGAGTCGCGCAGCTCGTAATCCACGGAAATCAGCGGGTTCAACTCCACAGCCAACTGGATGAAAGGCACGGAGTGCGCCGCATCGCCACACCAAGGTTCGGTAATCACGATCCATTGCTGTGGTTGTGAAATATTTTTTGCCGCCTCAATCAGCTGGCCGGATAGCTCCCCTTTCTTCAACCACCGATTCATCCGCGACCAGTTGAGCTTGGTATAATCAAGGTAAGCGGCATTATCATAAGGAGCCTCGGGAACGGTGCTATTCAATATCCGTCCAAATACGTCCAAATAGGCTTGGAAATCCATGTGTGTTCGTTTGTTAATCGATCGCAAAAATACATCTCCTTGCGGATGATTGGGTCGGCGGAATGTCAAATAAGAAGGAAAGGAGAAATTCAGTTTTTTTTAAAACAACTAAAAACCAATTTTTGTTTATAGCTTTGTTACGTAGGTTTACTACCGTTGAGCAATTTGGGCATACATATCGGCATAATCGTTCTGTTTTGCGTCGGTGTCTTTTTGATACCCATGCAAAGCCGCGCTTGCGGTGGAACATCCCCAAAGACCGAGCATTCTTCCTGTCCGATAGAACAACCCGAAAAACGAGCACATACTGACCGCTGCAAAGCCCACGCCAATGACAAAGGGGAGCAGCACAGTGATTGCGGGGGCAATTGCACGCACAGCACTTGCAAATGCAGCACACTAACGGGTGCTTCGGGCTTAGCAGCGGTCATCGAATCAAAAGAGAGAGGTCCGTTTGGTGACGCCGAAAAGGAACGATTCGACTTTAAACCTGCTTACTATTCCTCGGGCTTTTGCTCCATTTGGCTACCGCCTAAAATAAGCTAAACAGTTGGCTGACTAGCCATACGTGTGTCTTGTCGAAAGCTACATCCAGCTTTCGGATATCCTTAATTAATTCATAATTTAAAATAACATGAACTCCATATCAAAACTATTGATGGTGATGGCCGTATCACTATCATCCATAAACAGTTTCGCACAAATCAAGGAGGCGAAAACAGCAACCGTGAAGATCTTTGGCAATTGCAATATGTGCAAAGCGACCATTGAGCAAGCAGGGAATGTAAAAAAAGAAGCCCATGTAACATGGGACCAAAACACCAAAATGGCCACCCTTACCTATAACAGCGGCAAAACCAATCCGGATGAAATCCTGAAACGGATTGCCTTAGCCGGCTACGACAGTGAAAGCTTTCTGGCACCCGACGACGCGTATGCAAAATTATCAGACTGTTGCCAGTACGACAGGACCTTAAAACCAGCCGCGAAATCCAAAGCAACACACGACCATCATCAGGCAGTTCCATCCGCAAATGCAACAGCAGCGAATGCGTCGCAATTACGGTCGGTATTTGACGGCTATTTCTCCGTAAAGGATGCGTTGGTAAAAACAGCTGCTGCTACCGCATCCGCAAAGGCTACTGAATGGGTTGCGGCTATCCGTGCAGTGGAAATGGATAAGCTCTCCACGGCCGAACATACTGTCTGGATGGACGTATTGACTGATTTGACAGCGAATGCCGAACGCATCTCCCTATCAAAAGACATTGCAAAACAACGGGAAGCTTTCGCTGCACTTTCCACGCAACTCTATGAACTGGCCAAGGTATCCCAGCAGGAAACCACCCTGTATTACCAACATTGCCCGATGTACAACCATGGCAACGGAGCAAATTGGCTGAGCAAGGAAAATACCATTAAAAACCCGTATTACGGTGCCCAGATGCTCGCCTGCGGTTCGGTGGAAGAAACGATTCCGATGCACTAATTTGTCGTTAAAGAAAAATGAATAACCGTAAAAATGTGCCCAAAAAAATGGGACAGGCCGTACTGCTGCTGCTCTGTTCGCAATCGCTGTTTGCACAACAGGTGGTGCGCTACGACTTATACGTCAGCGATACCGTTGTCAACTATGCCGGCAAAGAAAAAAGGGCAATTGCCGTAAACGGGCAAATCCCGATGCCTACGCTTACCTTTACGGAAGGTGATACGGCCGAAATCGTGGTACACAACCAGCTCAACGAAAGCACCTCATTACATTGGCACGGCGTATTCCTGCCCAATAAGGAAGACGGTGTGCCCCACCTTACGCAACAGCCCATAGCACCGGGAGAAAGCTATACGTACCGTTTTCCCATTATCCAAAACGGCACACATTGGTACCACTCCCATTCGGGGTTCCAGGAACAGATCGGAATGTACGGCAATTTCGTCATGAAAAAACGTGACGGCGATAAAACCTTCAGAAAGGGAATCGATGATTTGCCCACCGTACCCATCATGCTAAGCGAATGGACAAACCTCAACCCCAACAACATCAACCGGATGCTGCACAATGCCAATGATTGGGCCGCCATCAAGAAGGGTGCTACGCAGTCATACGCCGAGGCCATCAAAGAAGGCCAATTCCAGACCAAAGTAACGAATGAATGGAAACGGATGCTTGCTATGGACGTCAGCGATGTGTATTACAATAAAATCCTGATAAACGGCGAAAATCCCGTAGAGCTGAAAACGGTGGATGGTCAAGCACTGAAGGGGGGAGATCGGGTACGACTCCGCATATCCAACGGCGGGGCGTCGTCCTACTTCTGGTTGCGTTACGCAGGGGGTAAAATCACCGTTGTGGCGAGTGATGGTAACGACGTGGAACCGGTTGAGGTAGACAGGTTGCTCATTGCCGTGTCAGAGACCTATGATGTGGTCGTTACCATTCCGGAACACGGAGTAGCCTATGAGTTTTTAGCTACCACGGAAGACCGAACACAATCCGCAAGCTACTTTATCGGCAATGGCATCAAACAGCTCATTTCGCCCCTGCCCCCGCTGAAGTATTTTGAGGGAATGAAGATGATGAACGAAATGATGAAAATGAATGGCGATCTGAACGATATGGGAATGAAGATGAGCTTGAACAAGATGGATATGAACGTGGTGATGTACCCCGAAATTACCGGAGAAACTGGAAAAGAAATGGACCACAGCCAGCACGGCATGGACATGGACAATGAATCCAATCGCTATGATGCAAACGCGCTGGGTGATATCGTTACGCTGAATTATGCCATGCTTAAGTCGCCACATAACACGGCCCTCCCCGAAGATGCCCCTGTAAAAGAATTGAAATTCACCCTCACCGGGAATATGAACCGCTATGTATGGAGCATGGATAATAAGATACTTTCCGAAACGGATAAGATACCGGTTAAGAAAGGCGAAATATTGCGCATCACAATCTACAATAATTCCATGATGCGCCACCCGATGCACCTGCATGGATTTGATTTCAGGGTTGTCAATGACCACGGGGATAACGCGCCGCTTAAAAACGTCATGGACATGATGCCCATGGAGACCAACACCGTTGAGTTTCTGGCAAATGAGGAGGGCGACTGGTTCTTCCACTGCCACATCCTGTATCACATGATGGCCGGCATGAACCGGGTGTTTGCGATAGGCGACTATCAAAACCCCTATTTGCCCGACAAGGCGAAGGCCTACAACGCGTTGCAGATGGAAAGCAACATGCTACATTTTATGGCCCAGAATGATTTCGCCACCAATGGAAACGACGGCGAGGCCATGCTTCAGAATGCTCGGTGGTCATTGGGCACCGAATGGCGTTTAGGCTATAACGCGATGCATGGGTATGAAGTGGAGACCCATTTGGGACGATTTATCGGCAAAATGCAGTGGTTCATGCCGTTTGTCGGGTTTGACTGGCGATATCGGAAAATGGGGATGGACGAGCACGAAACCAATCTATTCGGGCAGAAAAATGAAAAAGACACACGTCGTGCCGTTAGCTTGGGTTTTATGTACACGTTGCCGATGTTGGTCAATTTCCAGGCCGAGGTCTATCATGACGGCATAGTAAGGCTGTCTTTGATGCGTGAGGATATCCCCATCTCAAAACGGGTAAGGGGAGGTTTTATGGTTAACACGGATCTCGAGTATATGGGTAATCTTCGGTATATCATCACGAAAAACATCGGTATCCGTGCTCACTACGACAGTGATATGGGCCTGGGGGCAGGATTATTGCTCAGCTATTAATGTACGGTGAATGTACAATGGCTGGGCAATAGTCCTAGCCTTAGGCTATATGGAGCGGTGTGGCGCCATTCAATGCGCAAAAGGGAACACATCGCTCTCCTGATGGGCTTCGTCCATAAGGGCAGCAAGTTGTTCGACGAGCGATGGGTTTTCTACGGCCAAATTTGTGTCTTCCACCGGGTCCGTAGCTAAATCATACAGTTCAATGGTGGTTTTTTCCTTGTTCCTGGTTTGCAGACGGACGGCTTTCCACTTCCCTTGTCTCACTGCTTGCCGGCCACCGCCTTCATGAAATTCCCAATACAGGTAGGTATGCTGTTGTTGTTGGTCGTCGTTACCCAACAACGTGGGCAAGATGGATACGCCATCCGTATAGTTGGGCGGGTTGGTTCCAGCTAGTTGCACGAAGGTTGGCATAACATCCCAAAATGCGCCAACAAAATCATTTTGGCTTCCGGGCTGTACTTTTCCCGGCCACCTTACGATAAACGGAACCCGTATCCCTCCTTCATACAGATCGCGCTTATGCCCACGTAGTCCACCTGCGCTGTTGAAAAACCTGGGATCTGCGCCGCCTTCCAAGTGCGGGCCATTGTCGCTGCTGAAAACTACGATCGTATTTTCCGACAGGCCCAGTTCATCCAATTTGGCCAGAATTTCACCCACGTAGGCATCCAGCCGGCTAACCATCGCCGCAAAGGTAGCACGCGGTTTTTCCACCGACGCATACCCTCCTATTGTCGCCTCGGGACCATAATCATTTCCCTTATGTGGCGTTTCGTCAAAGCTGTTTTCATACTTCCGGTAATGTTCGTCTTCCGGACCCTGCAACTCGGCATGTGGCAGTACCGTGGGCACAAATAAGAAAAAGGGCGTATCCTTATGGTCCGCAATAAATTTCAGGGTCTGTTCCTGAATAACTTCCGGTGCATATACAGCCTTGTTCGCCAAATCGTTCCCTTCCAACACCACCTTTTCATCGTTATGCCACAGATGGGTTGGGTAATAGCGGTGCGATTGGCGCTGGCAATTGTAACCAAAGAAGGTATCAAAGCCCTTTTGGTTGGGTGCGCCACTCGTACCCACCATGCCTAGCCCCCATTTGCCGAACGCCCCCGTTGCATAACCCGCTTCCTGTAGGAGTTGGGCGAAGGTCTGCACGGAGTCTGCCAACGGGTATTGCCCTTCGGGTTTTATTTCCTTATTCCCACGGATGAAGGTATGTCCGGTATGCTGTCCCGTCATCAGTGCAGATCGAGACGGGGCACAGACCGTTGTGCCCGAATAGAATTGCGTGAAACGCATACCCTCCTCGGCTAAACGATCAATATTCGGCGTTTGGATATGTTGTTGTCCATAGACTCCTATATCGCCGTAGCCGAGGTCGTCGGCCAAGATAAAGACGATGTTTGGCTGTGGCAAGTCTTGCGCTTGGTTGTCACAACCCGCGCTAAAGAGCAAGGCAAACGTTGCTACGGCTATTACTACTTTATTCATATGGTGTAAAGTTAAACGGCACCTCATCGCCTATTGAAGAACCAACCGGTCGCGCACTTGCTTAGGTAACCCCGCTACCACTAAGCCATAGCCATGGTCAATAAGTTCCATAAGCTCTTTGTCGCTTAATTCGCCGTTGCAGGCTACCTGGTTCCAATGGCGCTTATTCATGTGGTATGCCCCTTGTATCGTGTGCGGGTGCCGCTCACGCAACTCCAGTGCATATTCCGGATCGCACTTGGCGCTGAACGACAGCGGCTGGCTATCCAACCCGGCAAGGAGAAACATTTTACCGGCTACTTTGAATACGAGTGCATCGGGTCCGAATGGGCAACTCTCGGTTACCGCAGGTTTGGCCAGGCAATATTCACGTAGTTGTTCGATATGCATTTTTTAGTCGTATGTCGTTAGTCACTAGTCGTTAGTCGTATGTCTTACGTCGCTTACTGATTACCTTGGATCAAACATCGGCAATAAAAAGCAAAAAGCAAACAAGCAAAAGCAACCTAGCAAATGACACATTGTCATGCTTATATCATCCTTGGCCGCCCCTTTTTCCTCATCTGCCTATAATTGGCATCAAACCTGCGATTGGCACAAGGCTTGTGTAAAGAACTTGTACAAAGAGTAAAAGCAATTGATTTAATCATCAACGTAGAAAAGGAAATATAGATATGGCAAAAATTATTGGAATCGACTTAGGAACTACCAACTCTTGCGTAGCTGTGATGGAGGGTAATGAGCCGGTAGTCATCACCAACAACGAAGGTAAACGTACCACGCCTTCGATTGTAGCATTCGTTGAGAATGGTGAGCGCAAGGTGGGTGATCCTGCTAAGCGCCAAGCCATCACCAATCCGAAAAAAACCGTCTCTTCCATCAAGCGGTTTATGGGTACTACTTACGACGAAGCGGCCAAAGAGGCCAAGCGCGTACCTTACAGCATTGTGAAGGGCGACAACAACACCCCCCGTGTGGAGATAGACGACCGCAAATACACGCCGCAGGAGATTTCTGCAATGGTATTGCAGAAAATGAAGAAAACCGCGGAGGATTTCCTAGGCCAAGAGGTATCGGAAGCCGTAATTACGGTGCCTGCCTATTTTAATGACGCGCAACGCCAAGCGACGAAAGAAGCCGGCGAGATTGCAGGACTAACTGTAAAGCGGATCATCAACGAGCCTACCGCAGCCGCTCTTGCTTACGGACTGGACAAGTCTAATAAAGACATGAAAATAGCTGTGTTCGACTGCGGGGGCGGTACGCACGACGTATCTGTACTCGAATTGGGCGACGGTGTATTTGAAGTGAAATCTACCGACGGCGACACGCATCTTGGCGGTGACGACTTCGATCAGGTAATCATCGATTGGTTGAACGACGAGTTCAAGAACGACAACAACGGTTTTGATTTGAGCAAGGACCCAATGGCACTGCAACGCCTGAAAGAGGCGGCAGAAAAAGCCAAAGTGGAATTGTCAAGCTCTTCTTCCACCGAGATTAACCTGCCGTACATCACGGCAGACCAGACTGGCCCCAAGCACTTGGTGCGCACACTGAGCCGTGCTAAATTCGAGCAATTGGCCGATAGCTTAATCAAAAGGACGATCGAACCCTGTAAGTCGGCATTGAAAAATGCGGGTTACTCGGCTTCCGACATCGATGAGATCATCTTGGTGGGCGGATCTACCCGTATACCGGCTATCCAAGAGGCTGTGAAGAAGTTTTTTGGCAAAGAGCCTTCCAAAGGGGTAAACCCCGATGAGGTTGTTGCTTTGGGTGCCGCTATCCAAGGCGGTGTGTTAACCGGTGAAGTGAAAGATGTATTGCTACTCGACGTAACCCCACTTTCATTGGGTATCGAAACGATGGGTGGCGTCATGACCAAACTCATCGAATCGAATACCACCATCCCGAGTAAGAAATCAGAGGTATTCTCTACCGCATCGGATAATCAACCCTCTGTTGAAATCCACATCTTACAGGGCGAGCGGCCCATGGCTGCACAGAACCGCACCATTGGGCGTTTCCATCTGGATGGCATTCCACCGGCACCGCGCGGAGTACCACAAATCGAGGTCACTTTCGACATCGATGCAAACGGCATCCTCCATGTATCGGCGAAGGATAAAGCCACCGGTAAGGAACAGAAAATCCGTATAGAAGCGTCTTCTGGCTTAACTGACGACGAAATCCAAAAGATGAAGCAGGAAGCAGAGGCCAATGCCGAGGCCGACAAGAAAGCCAAAGAGGAGATCGATAAGCTGAATGCCGCTGACGCCCTCATTTTCTCAACGGAAAAACAGTTGAGTGAATATGGCGATAAAATCGGGGCTGATAAAAAGGCTCCTATCGAAGAAGGCCTCAAGAAGCTGAAAGACGCCCACGCGGCCAAAGATTTCGCCGCCATCGATGCAGCCCAAGCCGAACTGCAAAATGCGTGGAACGCTGCCTCCGAGGACATGTACAAAGCCTCACAGGAAGCTGGCGCACCCGACGGACAAACAGCGGAAGGTGGCTCAGCACAAGCGTCAGACAACGGCGACGACGTTACCGATGTCGAATTTGAAGAAGTCAAAGACGACGACAAGAAATAAGGCGTAAGTCACTAGTCGTTAGTCATAAGCCATAAAAAAACCTCGCGGGATGGTCCTGCGAGGTTTTTTTATGGCTTACGTATTTTTCCTAGCTCTTAAAAGAGCTTATCGGGGTACACCCCTCCATTCACCAATTTAGCAATGCTTTCCTGTACAATAGGCTTATCTTCCGGATAGGTGACCCCAAACCACTTTTGTGACGTGGGAAGCACCTTAAAGGTTGCTTTACCTAACTTGATCAGCTCATCGGCCACCTTGGGAATCAAAAATTCCGATTTCGGATTGTCTTCGTTGGCGGGCACGAATGCTTTGAACAGTTCTTCACTTATTTTGAAAATTGCCGGTGTAAAGCCCCAGAAGTTCATCGATACCCGGCTGCTCCGCGGCAGCTCGGTTTCCACGCCGTCCTCCTCGAAGAAAATACGCCTTTCGCCATCCACTTCCTTGAAGTAAACTTTCAGCCGCTCGTTGATTTCAGTCATGTTACCTTCATCGTCCACCTTGCACACCCCGCGCGAGACCGAACCGTAGTCAGAAAGGGTTTTGTCTATCTGGTAGCCCATCAGCGAAAACTTATGGTCCGTCACTTCATAGGTAAGGAATTTGGCCATCTTTTCAAACGCCTCATAGCCATAGAAATCGTCGGCATTGATTACGCAGAATGGCTCGTTGATCTGATTGCGTGCAGAAAGGACGGCATGGGCGGTACCCCATGGCTTGGAACGCTCAATTTGTTTGTCGATACCAAAAGGCGTAAGGTCATAACTTTGGTATACATAGTCCGTCTCAATCTTTCCGGCCAATTTCGGCTCGAATATTTCCTTGAATTTATCAGCAAATTCCTCACGGATGATGAAACTTACTTTTCCGAATCCGGCCCGGATGGCGTCATAGATGGAATAATCGATAATCGTTTCGCCATTAGGCCCAAACGGGTCTATCTGTTTCATGCTTCCGTAGCGGCTGGCCATACCGGCCGCAAGAATTAACAAGGTGGGTTTACTCATTACTTAAATTATGATATGATGAATTTGTACTCTTCAAATGGTCAAACTTAGCTAAATTCCGCATGATATGAAAATACCATCGTATCCCTATTGTCTCACCGCTTCCTTTTGAACATGGCCGTCAATATCCCATTGGCGATTCTGGTCAATAACTTCGTGCCTTCCCGCGCCAGTGTGGTCGTTGCAGCTTTCTGTGCAGCTTCCAATGGCGTTTGCCGCGTACTCCGCCGGGGTTTACTCTTCGCTTTTGCCGCAGCCTCTCGTTCTTCCCTCGCCGCGTACACTTGCGTTTTCTCCTCAAGCATTTCGGCCGCACTCCTACGGTTTACCGATTGGTGGTATTTAGTGTAAAAAGACGACGCTTTGACCAGCTGATCATAGGTTTGCGCATCCACCGGGCCCATTACCGCCCGTGGTGGTATCAAGTGGGTGGCTACTACCTCCGTAGGGATACCTTTGTCATTCAGCACGGTAATCAGCGCCTGCCCCGTTCCGAGTGAAGTGAGCACACGGTCAATTTCATAAAACTCCGACCGTGGGTAGGTTTTCACCGTTTTGCGCAGTGCTTCGGCATCATTGGGAGTAAACGCCCGCAGTGCATGCTGCACACGGTTACCCAACTGCCCCAACACGCTTTCAGGGATATCGGTTGGCGCTTGGGTACAGAAGAACACACCCACACCTTTCGAACGGATAAGGCGAACAATCTGCTCCACCTGGGTGAGGAAGGCTTTCGGCGCGTCTTTAAAGAGCAAGTGCGCTTCTTCAAAAAAGAAGACCAGCTTTGGCTTGTCGAGGTCACCTACTTCGGGCAGATTTTTAAACAATTGGGACAGTAGACTTAACAAGAAAGTGGAAAACAAAATAGGCTGATCCTGAATATCTGAAATATTGAGGAGACTGATGACTCCCTTGCCATCGACCCGTCCGAACAGGTCGTCGATCTCAAATTCCTTCTCGCCGAAGATATCCGATACGCCCTGCTGCTCCAGTGCCACCAGTTTGCGTAATATCGTTCCCGAGGTACTTCCGCTTATGCGGCCATACGTATCTTTAATCTCATCGGCTCCCGGTCCGTCCGTCAGGTAGCTGAGCAACTTTTTCAGGTCGGCAAAATCCACCAGTGGCAGTTGGTTATCTTCTGCGTATTTGAATACCGCTGCCAACACGCCCGTTTGCGTATCGTTCAAATCCAGTATGCGGCCCAGCATCACCGGACCGAAATCCTCCACCGTAAGCCGCATCGGATTGCCTACTTTCCCGCTGAGTGAAAAAAGTTCAACCGGAAATCCCGTTGGTTCAAACGGCCATTCCAATGCTTCGCCGCGCTCTACCAATGCTGGGTTCACTTCGCCCGGTTGGTGCAGCCCCGACAGGTCGCCTTTCACGTCCAGCAAAAAGACCGGCACTCCAGCATCCGACAACTGCTCAGCAATCAGCTGCAAGGTGCGGGTCTTCCCCGTACCCGTAGCCCCCGCAATAAGGCCGTGCCTGTTCATCATCTTCAGCGGCAGGTTCACTTTGGCCGGGGCCAATATTTCCCCATCCAGCAGCCCTGCCCCCAAGAAAATAAAGGCGCCTTTCGGGTTATAGGAGGCGGATACTTTTTCGATGAACTTCGCTTGATTTCCCATATCGCATGTAACAAAAAGATGGCCGAAAGCTACATACTTCTGCGATGAAATGCAAACGGCGGCAGTGATATTTAAGGTTGGGTGGTGGGCCCCATCACTTTCAATATGCCATCGCTATCAATCTCCATCTCGTCGATGAAAACCACCCGCTCGTCACCGGTCTTGGTTGTACGGCCATGGTATACGCATAGCATCCTTCCATCCGGCATGAATAACACGCTATTGTGACCGGTACCCGTAACGTCTCCACCACTGGCTGTATTCTTCTCCAACACCGGGTTGTTGGCCGCCTTGGCATAGGGCCCCAACGGATTTGTCGCGGTGGCATAGCCAACGGCATAGTTCTCCCCGGCAAAGTGATTGGCCGAATACATCATGTAATAGGTATCGCCCCGCTTGAAGGTGAAAGACCCCTCGGTCCATCGGCGATTCACCTCGCGGCTGGTTACCGAGCGGCTTTCCCATTCCGCCTGTGCATTATCCATGTCCACCGGCGGCCGCAAACACAGTACCGGCTCGCCGATCACTCCTGAAAAATCCGGCCGGAGCTCCACTCCATACACCCAGCTCTCCTCAATCTCATCATACCAACCCTTTTGCTTTGCCCAAGCAGCCACCTCGCTTTCTACGGGGTGTTTATAGCAGCAGCGCGAATAATACAGAAACATGCGGCCGTCTTCCGCAAAATAAACATTGGCATCAATAATCGGATAGCCGGGATCGAACAGCGGCCTATCATACATATCTATAAATGGGCCGGTCGGGTTATCAGCCACGGCTACGCCAATCTTGAAATTTTCCAACTCGTTGGTGGGGTTATCCTTCCATTGTGCGCTGTAGAACATATAAAATTTATCGTTATGCGCATACACTTCAGGCGCCCAGTATGCGCCGCCCCATGCAGCGGTAGAATCACTCCAACCGTTTTCATTGCCGGCATAATAGACCTGTCCTTCGGATTGCCAGTTCACCAGATCGGTAGAGGAATAAGCTGCAAAGCCGTTTTTAGCACCTCCTCCGGTACCGTACATGTAATACCGCGCACTGGCGTCATCATAAATCACATACGGATCTCCAAAGGCCACATCCAAGGGGTTGTTAGACGAGGTGGGGATTGTTTGCGCTTCCGCAACGTACGGCAGTGCTACAGTAAAAAGGACAGCAATAACGGTATTCAGATTCATCAGCTATTTTATTTCGTTTTCTTTGTCAATTTGTCAACATAGTGGAGCAGGATATGGAAAGCCGGTGTGGCCATGGCACCATGGTCAAACCCATCCAGTTCGTAGAGGTGCACATCGTTATGCCCCACGAACTTCATCATCCGGTAGAAATAGGCATTTTCCTCATACCTACCCAGCATCTCCATCTCCCGATCGCCGGTGATAAGCACTAACGGTGGGGCATCCTTCCGCACATGGTATAGCGGTGCATACTCATCAACAATCGGTTGGGTATCCTTTATCCCCCGTTCGGCACGCACCGTCATATGCGTGATGGCATGGCCACTGAAATCGACAATACCCGCCAGTTTGTCTGCATCCTCACCGTGCTGCTGCAGCCACGATTTGTCCAGTCCGACCATGGCCACCAAGTACCCGCCGGCCGAATGGCCGGAAACAATGATCTTCGTTGGGTCACCGCCGTAATCGGCAATGTGATTGAACGTCCAAGCGACGGCCGCCGCCGCATCGTCGATATAAGCCGGGGCCTTTGCTTTCGGGCTTAGCCGGTAGTTAACGGCCACCACGGCCAGTCCTTTTTCTTTCAATTCCTTGGGGATGAACTTCTCCCCTCCTGTAATGCCCCCGCCATGGAACCACACAACCGTGGGAAAGTCCTTCGTATTTTCGGGGTAGTATACATCCAACACACATCGCTCTTTTGCATACGTATCATCAACATCATCGCCGCGATATCCAATATTTTCGACCAGTTGATAGGTTATCGAATTGGCGGCTCGCTGGGCATGTGCGGTAATCACGAATGCGATCAAGCACCAGCCTATCATTACATACTTCTTTCTATTGATGGTCATTTCAAAAACCTGTTTGTTAATAGTGGAGCCAAGCCGCATCCACGTCGCTAAAAATACATAATGCCAATGGAAATGAAAAATCACTTCCTCGCCGGATCTGCCCTTTCCGGTGTCAGCTCTGGCAAATATGCCCGCCACGTATAAAGTTTGGTCCGCAATTCATCCACGATATCAGGGTGTGATTCAGCAATATTGGTAGTTTCGTGCCGGTCATTTTCCATATCGTACAGCTCCTCGTTACCACGTTGGTAATCCATAAGCAATTTCCACTTGCCCGAGCGGATGGCCAGGTTCGGACTCCGGTCGCGCCCTTTTGGGTAATTGAATGCATATTCGTTCCGGCCGTACTCCCAATACATATCCTTTTTCCGTGGTGCCGGATGTCCCGTAAGCACCTGCGCCCGGTTTTCGCCATCGCCTTTGTAATTGGCCGGCAATGTACCCGAAGCAATCGACGAAAGGGTTGGAAACAGGTCGGTTGCATTCAGCACCGATACGCTATCCGTAACGCCCGCAGGAACATACGCCGGCCACCTCACGATAAACGGCATGCGGATACCGCCTTCGTAAAGCGATAGCTTTGTGCCCCGGAATCCGCCAGACCTGCTGCCTTTGAAGCTTGGCAAAGGCCCATTGTCACTGGTGAAGATGATCAGCGTATTTTCCGCGATACCCAGTTCGTCCAGCCCATCCAGTAACCTACCCATCTGCTTATCAAACTCGGCAAGGACCAATTTGAAAGCCGCCTCCTCGTTGGGGTCCATCGGAAACTTCCCCGCGTGGCGGCGATTTTCTTCCGGTACCCAGGGCGTATGCATATCGTCGGGCCAGAGATTGACGAAGCATGGCGTCCCTTCGTGGCGGTGCAAGAAATCGAGCGTTTTATCGACAAAATAGGCTGTCCGATCCCACCGCTGTACACTGTCCACATCAGACCATATCCAGTCCGTTGCGGTCAGTGCCGAGTCGGGTTCGGGGCTTTCATACGTGCTGGCATGCTCGTCGAAACCGTACAGCTTGAACCCCGGTGCATTCTGGATGTCGCGTCCACCGCCCATGTGCCATTTACCGAAATGACCGGTGGCGTACCCGGCAGCTTTCAGCACCTTAGCGATGGATGGGGCATGTACGTTCAGGTAGTTGGCCTGTTCGGCCCGACCGTTACTGCGTCGGTCGTTCAGGAACGTGGTGAAATTCCATTCGGCCGGAAACATACCCGTTAGCAGCCCCGTACGCGAGGGGCTGCAAATCGGGGACGCACTGTAGTATTGGGTAAATCTGGTCCCCTCCGCGGCAAGCCGATCCAGCTGTGGCGTGGGGACAAAATCGCCACCGAACGCACCGATATCACTGAAACCCATATCGTCGGTGAGAATCACAATGATATTCGGTGGCTCTTGGCCAACGGCGGTAACGTTATGTGCCAATAGACCCAACACCAATACCACGCGGATAATCGACTTGATGGTTCTCATAATTCCTTGCAATATAAGAGAAATTAGCGCATATGTGGTGATTATTGCTTGCTTTCGGGCTGCGGAGCTGCTGCCGCGGGTTGTTGTGCCAGCAACGCTCGCAAGGTGTCACGCACGGCGGGCTGTTCATCGGCAATGTTCTTTACCTCCATATACCCATCTTGATAGTCGTACAACTCATATTCCGCTGGTCCGGTACCATCGCCTATTTCCTTCCATTCCACCAGCCGGTAACGGTCAGTCCGGATGGCCCTACCCATCCGGCCACCCCTCGGGAAGGCGTGGTAGGCGTGGTCACGGATACGTGTTTCCGGATCATTCAATACTGGCACCATGCTGAGGCCATCAAACGGCTGCTGTGCCTGTGGCACCGGTAATCCCGCCAATTCGACCAGCGTAGGGTAGATATCTACCGTTTCTGTAAGCTGTGCTGTATGCGAGCCGGGATGGCTGACACCCGGTGCGGAAATAATCAACGGAATACGGTTGGCCAACTCATAATTCACGTGTTTCGTCCACATACCCATCTCGCCGAGCATGTAGCCATGATCGCCCCATAATACCACAATGGTATTTTCATCGAGGTCTAGTGCTGCCAACTCGTTCAGCACGGTCCCGATCTGGTTGTCTACATAACTCACCGCGGCATAGTAACCGTGAATCAGCTTCCGGGCGAGGCTGTCGGGAAACGGCGCTGCCGTTACCTCGGTAGGAACGGGAATGTACTGATCGATCTCGGTCCCATATTTTACGGCATAGGGCGGAGCCCCCTCGGGCCGGGTGGTAACGGTGGGCATGGGCAGCTTGCTTTCATCGTATAGGTCCCAATACTTCTGCGGCACCGAAAACGGCAGGTGTGGCCGGGCGAACCCTACCGCCAGGAAAAACGGCTGGTCGGGTTCCGATTTCAATGCGCGTAGCCGCTCCACTGCCCGGTTGGCAACACGACCGTCGGCATAGGCATCATCGGCCACGTCTGGCGATTCCCACGCCAGCCCACGGGGCAATCCTCGGGCACTTTGATTCGAGAAGAGTGCCTCTTCACGCGTAAATCCGTCTTTCTTACTGGCCGGATCGACGTACTCGATGACCAGGTCCTTATGGTGCGGCACGCTCCACGACAACGAATCGCCATGCGTGCCATGCCCAAAGTGAAACACCTTTCCCATCGACTCAGTATGGTAACCGTGTTGTTTGAAATATTGGGGCAACGTTACCGCATCGGGGTAATAGTCGCGGAAATTACGGCCGAAATGATAGATCCCTGATGACGTGGAGCGGCTACCCAACAGCAGATTGAACCGTGAAGGGGCACATACTGCCTGGTTGGAATATGCCCGTTCAAACAGCAGGCCGCCCGCTGCAAGTTTATCCAAATGGGGGGTAATGGCCGCCGTATCTCCGTAGGCGCCAATTGCCGGACGGAGGTCGTCAACAAGGATCAATAAAACATTTGGTTGCGCCGGCTTGTCGGCCGTTGTACAGGAACCACCAACCAATACCGAAAAGCTTGCGGCACACCATAAAAGTAGCCTCCACCGCGCGATGTGCCTTTGATTGTTTTTTACACGCATCATTATCTATTATCGTTAACGTTATATGTAAACCACTTTTCATTCACCGTCCGTGCGGTCTAATGAAGGATCGGCATCCCTCGCTGCCTGCGGTATCGGGAACCGGATATGTGTTTCGTTTGCATTCGTTTTTCCGCGGGCGTGGGCCGAAGACACAAATCTACCGAAACGGATCAAGTCTTCTCTGCGTATGCCCGATTCGGCGTAAAACTCCCACGCCCGTTCATTGAGCAAGTGGTTACGAAACGCCTGCAAGTCGGGGAAATCAGCTAATGAAACCGCATCTTCACCAACAAGGCCGGCCCGCGCCCGTATTTGATTGACGAGATCAACCGCCTCTTGGCTTGGCCATTGCCGCTCAGCGAGTGCCTCTGATTTGGCCAAGAGGATATCCGCATAGCGTATTTCCGGCAAATCATTACCATGGTCATTTACAATGGCGTTCGGATCGGGCCTAAACTTGATGGACCGTGTATTGTTACCGTTCAGCAAGGATATGGTTTGCCCGGCACCGTTGACATAGCTGGTCATGATCAGGTTCTTCCGGATATCATCTTCATCAAATGATTGGTAGAAACTGTCGTACAGTCGGTACTGTGCCGCCCAATTCTGCCAACCACTTTGAAATACTAATCCCATTTGCGGACTCTGCTGAAAACCCGGAGGGAGTGCCCCATTGATGTATTCATTGCCCCCATCCTGTGGCGATTGCGGGTACACTAAAATAAACTCGCTGTTTTGCTCATTCTCGACCCTGAATAGTTGTTCGTATTCCGGGTATAGTTGGTATTTACCAAGCGCAATGACATCATCCGCGGCCGCGATTGCTTTTTCCCATTGTTTCGTATTAAGGTAGAATTTACAGAGCAAAGCGAATGCCGCGCCCCGATTCGGCCGGCCATAGTTTGCTTCCTCACCGGGCAGTGGTAGTGTTTCCGTGACCGATTGCAGCTCGCCTTCAATAAATGTTTGCATCGCTGCCTCCGTAGCCTTTCCCAGCTCCAGCGGATCGTCGCTTGACGTACGGAGGGGTACAGGTCCAAACCAGCCGTACAACTTAGCGTATGCCAAAGCCCGCATAAAACGGGCTTCCGCCATATAGGTTGCTTTTTTCGACGCATCGTAGTCACCCCGATCGATATTTTCCAATAGCAGGTTCGCATTTCGGATAGCGCGATACGGCCGCAGCCAAAGGATATTGTTAAACCAGGGCAAAGAGGCATCCCAGGTAAAATTGATCATTTGCGTTGCTATGAGGTTTTCACCGCCACCCGTTTCCCACTCAATATCCGTGCACCAGTTTTCCAGGTTCATACGCGACTTCCCATCCCACCCCCGCATAAACAGCTCGCCAAACGTTGCGTTCAGCAGCGAGTTTACACCGGCCTCGGTAGCCAACAGGGTTTGCGGATCCATTTCAGAATATACCGGTTCATCGAGGTATTTTTCGCAACTTGCCGTGCCAAACACCAAAGCTACCATACCAACCAAGTACCGCAGGCGCCGTGTTACTAAGCTATAATTTACTTTCATGACTTTTCTAATAAATGGTTAAAAATCGGCCGTCAGCCCAATCATCCATGTTCTCGCGAGCGGATACGCATTATAATCAATGCGATTGAACGCACCACCGTTCGGATTAATCGAAGGATCGAAACCGGAATAATCGGTAAAGGTTGCCACGTTTTCTACGGAAAAACGTACACCCACATTCTTGAGGTACTGCCAACCGGGCGAAAACTGATACGAGAGCGAAATGTTACGGATGCGGACGTACGACGCGTCTTCCACCGTAAAACTGTTCACTCGCTTGTCGCCCTGACCACCCGGATTAACGAACGAAGGGTAACGGTTGGACGGATTCTCGGGTGTCCACCTGTTCAAATAAGGCTCCGCATACTTGTTTCTCCTGAAACTAACCGGGAAATAGGATTCCGCGAGGTTATTATTTAACATTTTCGCTCCTGAAACACCATCCAGAAAAATCGAAAGTTCAAACCCTTTATATGAAAGTTGATTTCCTACAGACCACGTCAAATTGGGAAACGAATTGCCCAGCAACACACGATCGTCACCATTCACGGTGCCATCTCCGTTAACATCACGGTACTTGATGTCACCGGGTTCGACTGCGTCACGCGTCACTGAAAAATCATCACTTTCTTGCCAAATCCCATCAATTGCCCATCCATAAAACGAAAACAGCGGCGAACCGGGGCGCAGAATAAAGACACCGCTGGTTTGGCCGGCACCACCCGAGATAATGGGATTGTCCTGCCCGATGTCGAGCACCTCATTGGCCAGCGTTGCGAGGTTCACTTGCGTACTCCACTTCAGTGCGCCCGTCAGGTTGTCGCTATTCACTGCAAATTCCCATCCCCTGTTGCGTATACTCCCAACATTTGACAACCGGGTTGAATACCCCGTGGATGAAGGGATGGGTAAGGCGAACAGCATATTGAACGTGGTTTTCGTAAAGTAATCAATGCTTCCGGAAATCCGTCCGTTCAAGAACCCCAGGTCTATCCCAGCATTCAACTGCTCGGTTGTTTCCCATTTCAAATCAGGGTTCGGATACCGGGCCGGGTCTGTGCCTACATTGAGCTGATCGTCCAAAATGGCCGATGGCCCTTTACCGAACGTCGTTAAAGCACTGTAATTCCCGATGTCTTGGTTGCCGGTTTGCCCCCAGCTAAAACGGGGTTTCAACTCGGAAAACAGGGAAATATCTTGCATGAACTCCTCTTCCATCAGCTTCCACCCCAGCGCAAACGACGGGAAATAGCCGAATCGGTTATTGATGCCAAAGCGCGACGAACCGTCGGCCCGTACCGAGGCTGTAATAAGGTATTTGTTATTCAACTCGTAGTTTACCCGCCCGAGATATGAAAGGAGCCGGTTGGCTGCCCGGCCCGTACCTATCCGATAGGTTTCCTGTTCGCCTAAGCCAATGTTGTCCGTTCCGGTGACATCCGACGGGAAGCCGGTGGCGTCCTGAAAGGAAGACGAGTATACAAAGCGCTGGGTTGTAGCACCTCCCATCACATTCAGGTAATGGTTATCCCACCTTCGATCATAGGTTAGCGTTCCTTCAAACAAGTAGTTGCTCTGCATACCATTGATGACGGATGCACTACCTCCGGCTGCCATAGCGCGCCGGGTCTTTTGCCCTACGTAGACATCCCGGCGTTGGGTATTGATATCGCCGCCGATATTGACCTTCGCGGTCAGATAAGGAGTGATTTTATACTGCGCATAAGCCGTGCCGAACGTCCGGTAACCGTTGGATGTAGCCAATGCTTCATTGACCAATGACATGGGATTGTCCATGTCTAAGAACGGTGACAATTGGTAGCTGCCGTCGCTATTGTATATAGGAAGTGTCGGATCGAAATTGAGTGCCGTATACATGGCCCCCGATTGGGCGTTAATACCGAAGCCCGAAGGCACCTGTTCGTTATGTGCGTAGCTCACGTTCAAAGCTGTCCCCACTTCGAGACGGTCGGTAATGTTAGCACTGATGTTGAGCTTTGCTGCATACCGGCTAAACGTAGTGTTTTTCAACACCCCCCCTTGGTCGAACGCATTCAAGGCGAGGTAATAGCGATTTTGCGCGCTTCCACCACTGAAAGCCAGGCTATGGTTTTGTATGGGCGCATGATTGTCGAACACGAGGTTTTGCCAATCCGTACCGGACGCATTGACATCCGCAACCCGATCGGACTCGGGTGAAGCTCCGGCATCTATTAACCCGTTGATGACATCGATGTATTCTGCCGTCGTGAGCAAATCAACGGTGTTCGCTACACGCTGCTGGCCATACGACCCGCTGTAAGACACGGTAGTACGGCCTGCCTTCCCCTTTTTCGTGGTTACCATAATGACGCCATTCGCTCCCCTCGATCCATAAATAGCGGTAGCCGAAGCGTCTTTGAGGATCTCAATCGATTCGATATCTTCGGGATTGATACCTGCTAAGGGATTTCGTGGCGACGGGGATGAGTCGAAATTGGCTCCACCGCCCCCTGCTACCGGCGAATTATCAATAGGCAACCCGTCGATGACGTATAACGGGCTCGTTCCGGCGTTGACAGAACTAGCTCCCCGGATACGTACCGCAACGCCTCCACCCGGCTCACCACTGCTTTGGACAAACTGCACGCCGGCCGCCTTTCCGGCGATCAATTGGTCGAACGTCGCATTAGTCCCCTTATTGAAATCCTCGGCACGGATGGAACTCACCGCCCCGGTAATGTCGCTTTTCCGTTGGGTACCATACCCGACCACAACCACTTCGCTCAGGTCGGCCACAGTGGGGTTCATCGCTATAGAAGTCAAATCGGCGGATGCTGCGAGCTCACGGGTTTCGTAACCGACGAACGAAATCACCAACACGGCGTTTCGCTCCACATTATTGAGCGAAAATCGCCCATCGCTCGCCGTACTGGTTTCGTGCGGCAATCCTTTTATCCGCACCGCGGCGCCTTGCAACGGATTACCCTGCTCATCCACTACCCTTCCGGACACGGTTTGCTGTTGCAATTCCTTGTCAATACGGACGCTGCTCCGGGGCGACCTCCGTTCGACCGGCCGTTCCTTGATAACAATTTCGTTGCCTGTTATCACATAATCCAATGGAAGGTCTGCCAAGAGCCGCGCCATGGCATCTTTCAGTTCCACATTGGTCAACGATACCGATAGCGGCGGGATCTCCTTGATGTGGCGCACGCTATAAACAACGGAATATCCTGTTTGGATACGGATATCAGAAAAAATACGGCGAAGCCCCGCGTTTTCCCGGTGGATGGTCAGCTTCTGTGCCGAAGTTTCGGCAAAGACCTGAACCAGGCAGACCGTCAAAAGAAAATACGTGATCTTCATAACCCTCAATAACAATGTTGTCGGGATGGCAATCGCTTTACGATTGCCCATTAATAAATAATTGTCCATAAAATGGTTAACGATGCGACAAACAACATCAATCGTCTTTGAAAGCTGCAGACGGTTAGTTATGTTTGTCAGGTGTTTTGATAATCGGCCAAGCCCGTCAATTGCAAGCGGCAGGCTACCCGAAAGTTAATTTATCATCACAATTGGCCGGAGATGTCTCACCATCTCCGGTTTTAGTTGTTGGTCAGTATTACGGTATAACAACAATCCCCCTTTCCTCAATTTTAAAATGGACTTGCCCGGTCAGTTCCAATCGGCGCAATACTTCCGATACATTTGCGTACCTCGATACCGCGCCACCAAAGCGCAGCTGTTTATCCGCGCCCTCAAAACGGATATCGACATTGTACCAGCGGCTTATACTCCGCATGATATGTTCCAGTGTTTCTTCATTAAATGCGATTTCGCCCGATTTCCATGCAACAAATGGCGATGTATCGACCTTTGCTATCGCTATCTCCTGTTCCTGGATCACTGCCTGGTGCCCCGGCGACAAACGCTGTGTATGCTGTGCGGTAGAAACAACGATTTCCCCTTCCAACAGGGTCGTTTGTTCGCCAACCTCATCCGCGTAGGCGGCCACGTTGAAAGACGTACCCAATACGGCAATTTCCTGCCCAGCGGTTTTTACCACAAATGGATGGTCTGGATTTTTGGTCACTTCGAAATACGCCTCGCCAACCAGCGTCACTTCACGCCTTGTTTTAGCAAATCGCTGCGGAAACCGCAATCGGGAATCCGCATTCAGCCAAACTTTCGTGCCATCGGTAAGTATCACTTGGTAGATGCCCCCACGCGGCGTAATGATTTCATTGTACGCATCCTCATCCGTCGCCATACTTTCGTCTAGTCCGTCTACCACCGTGTTGTCTGTATAAAGCAACCGATCCGCTAGCATCATGACCCCTTGCTGGCTACTGTCCAACTGCACCGTTTGCCCTCCCGCCAGCGTGAGGGTGGCCCGGTTGCCGCCCGCCGGTATATCCGCCAGTTGGCCGGCCGGCAAGGGGTCGCCCCCCGAACGGTACAACAGGGCAATAGCTACCATCAATACCAGGGATGCGGCCACAGCCAGCCAAGGCGCCATTACGCCGACGTTATGGGTTGGTAGGCGCTCTTGCATGCGCCGCCATATACGCTTTTTTACGGCTGCGTCAATCGTGGTGGGCTCGTTGCTATACGTGTGCAGATGCAGGCTCTCGATCAGCAAATACTCCTCTTCGGAGCACTCCCCCCGTCGATAGCGCTCCAATAGCTTTTCCAAGTCGTTTTTGTCCATCAACATTATCGGTCTATATAATGGTGACGGATAAAACTGCAGTTAGGGTAAAAAATAATTTAAGATAATCACGATGCCTAGCAAACTTCTTTTCAGGATAATCAAGGCATTTTTTATTTGGCGGTTCACATTGTCGCGGGAGACCTGCAAGCAATCGCTGATTTGCTGGTGGGTCATCTGTTCAAGCCGGCTTAATGAGAAGATGGCGCGCATCTTCGGCGGCATTTTATCCATGCAAGCTTCAAAGCGGTGCATCAGCTCCTTCTCAAAAAGTTGTTCATCGGTTGTGTAATTCCCTTGATCGTAGGTACGTTTCAAGTCATCGAGGTAGGATGATCGGTATTTCGAACGGTCGATACGATCGATCACCTTATTGAGTGTTGCCCGGAATAGATAGGCTTTCAGTGAACTGGTTATTTTCACGGATGCCCGCTTCTCCCAAAGCGTGGCGAATAACTCCTGCACTACGTCTTCGGCATCATCCGGATCGGACATGGCATTGCGGGCGTAACTCCAAAGGGGCATCCAATACCGTTCATATAACGCTTTAAATGCGGCCTGGTCGTCGTTTCGAATCAATGCCCAAAGCACCTCATCGTCTGTACGCTTGCTGAAATCTCCCATGATCAACGAATAATGTGATCGCTAAATTTCTACTCTTCCATTAGATTTCAAAACCATGCGCATAAATCCTGCATATCCATGCACACTTTATACCCATTAATCCCTCTTAATCGGCACATCCAGCGCCGCTCCTTTATCTCCCTGTGCGTCCATCCAACCTTGTAACTTCACTAGATAGCTTTGAACCAGCTTGCGAAATTCAGGCTCCCCCGCCAGGTTTTCCAGTTCATCGGGATCTTTGGCGATATCATAAAATTCCATTGCCGGTTTCTTCACAATGCGCTCCGTCAGCAATTTTGCCTGCTCATCATCGGTAGCACGATCTACCCAACTGGTCCATGCCAACTTCTCATTGTCGGTATTCAGCATGTACTTGATGTAGTAGGCCGAATCGGGCATAAGGTTCCAAATCAATTTGTAACGGAGATCGCGCACACTCCGGCTTGGATAGGCAGGTCCTTCGGGAATATTGTTGTGAATGCCGTAGGCCACATCGCGGTGTTGTATTTCTTTCTTCGACAGCACCTGCTTGAAACTCCGGCCGTCCAATCCAGCAATTGGCTTTCCGCCCACGATGTCGACTAACGTGGGCGTAATATCTTCATACTGCACAATGGCATCGGTTTCCGAACCCGGCCGCACATTTCCAGACCATTTCACGATCATCGAACTTTTCTGTCCATTGTCATATAACGTCCATTTGCCACCGGGAAACTGGGGTCCCTGTTCACCCAAGAAAATGACAATCGTGTTGTCGCTGGTTCCGGTCTCTTCCAGCAGGTTCATGATGTCGCCCACCTGATCATCTAGCCGCCGTACCTCCGCAAGGTACTTTCGGAATTCGGATCTTGTAAGTTCCGTATCTACCCAATGGGCAGGCAAGACAAGTTTCTCCGGATCGAATTCGTCCGGGTTGCCCACCGTCCACGGCGTATGCGGGTTGATGCTCATGACAAAAAGGCAATAGGGATCATCTTGGACGATGTAATTTCTCACACTATCCAGGAAATACTCATCCGTCGAAGCCACACAATTCGGTTCAAACCCATCTATCAAGTCAAAAGGGAAAACATTACTTGGTTTCGTCATGTGGTCCTTGCCAGTAAGGCCAACACGATACCCAAGGTCAGCCAGGTAATGGGCTACACTTTTCAGGTTGCCGTATACCGGCTTATGGTTCTGGTATGCACCATGCTTCACCGGATACAGCCCTGTGAATAACGACGCCCGGGTAGGTATGCACATCGCCTCTGACGCAATCATTGCATTGAACTTCATCCCCTCCGAGGCCAATTGATCGATGTGGGTTGTTTTCAGGTTCTGCCCGCCGTAGCAACTCAGTTGCCGCGAATCCAAGTCGTCTGCCATGATGATAATGATATTGGGTTTTTCCGGCACTTGAGCCCATGCGGCGGTTCTACTGAAAAACAATATGGCCAACAATACAGTCGATATACGATGGTCGGTTATTCTCTTCATCATCCCAATAAAAGTTACGTGTTCCTATCGGTTATAATTGTCCCTAACACAAAGATACGGGAACGCACTCCCGCAAAACCACGATATGTTACCCCTTTTTAGTCAAATTATATCATCCCATATCACCTAGATACTATACGGATGACAAATCACGCTTCACCAAATACGTAAGCTGCATTTATGCCGCTGCTCAGCAAAGGGGCTTGCCTATCCTTTCCCTATCCGAATGTACGTTTTTCCCGTATGTTTGCCGTATACCCTTCGATAAAGTGCCGTCTTTTGGCCTTTTTAACGAGATACATACGGGTATCATACGGATATCATACGGGTATCGCACGGATGAGGGATAAGGGAAAGTGGGCTATCCTTTTATTCATCTTCTACCCGTAAATAGCTATGCGCTACGCCAATCCCGCCAAATAAATCCGTACCCTGCACTACCACTACATACCCTCCGGGGTTGTCTGAAGTATAAAAAGCGAAATTCGCTTTACCGTCTTTGTCTACCAATACCTCGGGATTCCAATACAATGTCGCCCGCGTATCGGCGGCTGACTCGTCGCGCTCCGGTGTGGTATACCGCGGGCTGTAAAATTCCGGCGAAACCACCGGGACCAATGGCCTCAAACGGTACTCACCCGGAATCTTGTTGAGGAACGGGCCGGTGCCGAGGCGTGTGGTGATTTCAATGAATGCGAGGCCGCGGGTACCTATTCCCTGAGCCAAGATATTTTCCTTCATACCCAAATGCCGGTTCTGGTAACGCGACTTATAACGCATACTGCTCATGACTTCCATACCGACAATATCTTCGGCCTTGAAAAGCTTCAGGTACGGACGCAGATAGTTCATATAACCCCTAGGATCAAAATCTTCGATCAATGTTTCATCAGTGGGGAGCCAAGGCATAGATTTATCGGCAACATACCTTCCATCCGGATAATAGAATCGGCTTAACTCCATTCCATCAATGACAAAGCGAGCGTAGTTCGTGCCCACGCTATATACCTGCCCCCGGCTTATGATATCTGGGATGGGCGGCATTGTCGGAATATATTGACCCTTTCCATCCACATACTGCATCCCGAACTTATCCACATGCTCGTGGATCAGATCGAACAGCGTCTTTTTGGGCGTGTCCTCGAACGCCGCTTGCAGGATAACCTGATCCGCCCCGCCGCCCTTGTTCAGGTTCTTCGAACCCGGTATCTGCGCCTGGGCCGTAACCACCGCCTCCTCCAGCATGATACTGCCCGGATCGATCCGCCCCAGTACTCGTGCCCGCGATTCCATCAACTGCCGGGAAGCCGTGTCGGCCGGCAACATACCAGGGATGAAACGCCTCCCCGACCTTATTGATGACGGGTTCGGAAACGACGGTTCCGCCAGCTCCACACGGATACCGTAATCCTTGTCCCGCTTGTTCAGTGCCTTCAGCACCATGCTCACCGTATCGGTCGCAAACGGACCGAAACCATCGAAGCGGAAGCCGCCTTCCGCGTTGGTCGACGTATCCCGTAGCAACGCGCCCGCCGATCCCATCCGCGCCAGCAGCGTGATGCCCGAACCTTTAACCGGCCGACCCACGACGTCAACAACACGCCCGGAAACCGAAAAACCCCTTTCACGACTGAAAACCGGGGAGTCATGCCTCCGCACGTATCGCACCCACCCTTGCGTAAGCAGCAATGCGTCCATCGCCGGGGAGTCCGGATGTTTTATGTAATAGTAGGGATCCTCGACCTTCCCCCACAGGTCCGAACCCAGCAGCATGTGGCTCAGCAAATTGTCGCCGTATGCATCGAAGGCGACCTGCCCCTTGTCTAGCACCGCAACCGAAAAGCTGCCCACCGGGATGGGTTTGCCTTCGGTGTCACGCACACGCAGCGTCAGCCCCACGCTGTCCCGTGTGCCGTACGCTGCACGGTCGGTATTCAACTGCATATCCAGGCCATTGCCGTGCCACACGAACACCGAGCGGCCGTTCAATGGCGTCAGGTCATTGTCGTAAACGGTGAAGCGGATAACACCCGAAGGAAAGAGGTCTTTGGCGAACGAGCGGGCGTAAGGTCCGGTCAGTGGCGGCGTGGACCCACGGATGCCCACGGCATCCCGCGCCTCCGCCGTGAAATGGCACACCCGGCCGTGTAAGTCCGGCGTCGCGTCTATTACCACTGTCACGCTGTCCGATCCCGGTTCGCTGGCCACACGGAGCACCGTGCCCGAGGGTGCCACCGCCGGCAGTGCATGCCGCGAACCGCCCTCTAGTACCGCCGTGTAACTCGTGCCTGCTTCGGGCGTAAACTCCACCACCCCCATGCCACGATGCACCGATGCAAATGTACAAACCTCTGCACCCGTGTCATCGACAATCACTCCGGCGACGCCCGTTCCGTTGCCATAAATATCCAGTGCCTTGAATCCCAGCCGTTGGCCGAACCCGGCAACGAAGTGCCCGCCTTCGGGAAGGAACTGCAAGTCTAGTTCGCCCTCGCCAAATGCCGATATCGGCATGCGGAAGTCCAGCCCGTCCTCGCCGGAAACCTCCAGCACCAAATCGCGATTGCTGGATGCCGCTGCCAGCAACGTATCCAGGTAAAGGCTACCCGAATCGCTTGGGAGCATCCGCACGTCCAGCCGCTTACGCCGGCCATCCAGCAACCGCACCGAAACCGGCTTCCGTTCGGTAACCGCACCTCCGCTGCCCACCAAGCCGGCGTGAAGCAGAAACCGACCGTTGGAAAAGCCTACCTCGCCTACCCGCACACGCCACCCGTTAGCGTTCGGATCTACCACCCGGAAACGATCCACATACAGCGATGTGTCGCCGTAGTTCCGCATCCAGTTGGTGTAGGCCCGTAACGTGTATTCCCCTTGGGCATAATCCTCCTCATCTAGTACGATACGGCCACTGAATCCGCCCCAATGTCCGGGTGAGCTTACTCGCCTTACCACCTTTCCTGCACCGTCTATCACCTCCACATACGCCACATCGAGGCTATCGCCCGGCATGTACGTGTCCGCACGTAGCACGTAGCCCCGGTACCACAACGTATCACCCAGCAGGTAGTCGCCGCGATCGCGGTGGATGAATAACTTCTCTCGGGGAAAAGCGGAGCGCATGGACGCCACTTCCGCGATACGGTTATCAATAGACAGCGATTGACCGTAGCCGAAATTTGCAGCGATAACGCCCAGCGAAAGCAAACAGCTGATATACTTCATCATCTAGAAATTCGGTTTATCTGCCATGACAGTGTCACGGTCCATTGGTTAGCATGTACCGGATCCGGTGCATCCTATAAATACAAATAACCGTCTCGCCCAAGGCGAGACGGCTAAAGATAACCTTTTTTGCGTTTATCGCAATCTTACGACCTGCGAATAAATCGCTTGGTCTTTGCCTGCTGGCCGCAGCCCTACGCGGGCATACAGCGCCCCGCCGGACTTGAAGTCGCCATTATTTGTGAGATCGATCGATCCGGTGACGGTACTTCCAGCTGCCGCATCATTGATATTGACCCGGGCCGTGTACGACACATCGTCGACAAAGGAGGTTTTACCCACCAAAATCATTACGTACTCAATATCAAGGCCACCGGCCACTTCGTTGATTTGAAAGGAGGCGTTGGCTTTATTACCGCTCAAAGACAACTGCACGTTAGATAACGTATAGAATGGCGTCACTTCGATATCTACATTCGCCGTCCCTTTTAGGTTCACCACCGTGGTGTCGCGGTCGTTCACCCAAGGGCCGTTATTATTGCGGGTAACCAATTTATACTCACCATCGAAAAGTTTGGCTTCAAACGTGCCATCCTGTCCAACAAATACCGGAATGGGGTCACGAAACGCATATCCGTCTTGGTACAATAGAAGCTGTACCGCTTCACCCGTACCCTTGACACCCACGGGCTCGCCGTTGTAAACCACACGGCCCATCAATTTTGATTCCGGTGCGTCATAATTATCCAGTCCGCAACTGCTCACCGCCACTATCGCGGGAAGCAATAACATATTCACGTATTTTTTCATTGTTGTCATCATAAAGTTTATTGAAACGGATTCAATACAATCTTAGGGTTTGCATTTTGCCATGCCAAGTCGATGAAATTGTAATAATTCCTCAGCTCGAAGAAACGCGGGTGTAGTGAATTACTAAACACGAGCCGATCGAACACATACTTACCATCATTAGGCGTGCCTGGCGCTACCACCAAATAAGGGAATAATGCATACTGTTGAGCTGTTGGATTATTCACCACGCCGTCCCAAACAATATGGGCCCTGCGGAAACGCTTCAGGTCCCAATACCGATGGTTTTCAAAAGCAAACTCTACCCGACGTTCCTGGATAATATCATCCACAGTCACGCTCGCTAATGGCTGAATACCTGCACGCTCGCGCACCTGATTGATATAACCCACCGCCACTGGCTGCTGCCCCAGCTCCATAGCCGCTTCTGCCGCAATCAACACCGCTTCGGCAAACCGGAAACGTGGGAACCACATATCACTATTGCGACCACGCGTAGAAGCACCCGGTGTTTCATCGAGAAACTTACGGAAAAAGAAACCGGTTTTGTTCATAAATTGTTCATTTGAACGGTTCGGCCCGTTTGCAGCCGTAATCAATCGGCCACTGCCATCTTGTTCTCCCGGTTGCCCTGTAACCGTCTGCCATACACCATTACTCCATACTTTTTGACCGGCCTGAAGCCCCACCGGCGTTCCCTTAAATACGGCATTGGGAAGGATTACAGAACCGCCAAGACGTGCGTCTTTATTCGCAAAAGCATCGACCGGGCTATCGTAAAAAACATAGTTTCCCTGATTATCCTGAATACGGATTTCGCCATTTCGATTGTCCGTATACTCGAAATCCTCTACCAGATTCAGGATGGGCCCTGCATACGCCCGATCGATATCTTCAGCATGCGAACCTGGGATATTTGCTGTTGTAAAATTTACTTGCTGGTTGGCGCCGGGATAACCATGATCTCTCGCCCAGATTACTTCCTTATTATTGCCTTTGACACTAGTCGCTTCATAAAAATTACGTTCCAAGTCGTCCGGCTTGGTCAACTGCAACTCATACGGACTGTTATCGATGACTTCTTTTGCCGCTGCTAGAGCGGTTTGATAATACCCGTCAGCTAAATTGGCAGGAATCCCAACCTCACCGCCAGGCGTAGTAATCGGGCTGGGCATCTTATTATTATAGTTGGCGAGCGAACCGGCATAAATGGCCGCACGCGCTTTCAACATCAATGCCACCCACTTATTTGCCCGGGCCGAATTGGTATTTGGATCGATAGACATCATGGGGGCTATCTCATCACATTCCGCAATGATATAGTTATACAATTCCGCCTCGGTGGATCGTGGATACTGTAACGTGGTAATGTCCATACCGCTCGCGTACTCGAATACCTCATCGCCTACGATAGGCATACCACCCATTCCCCTGGCCATATTGAAGTACGTCCAAGCCCGTAAAAAACGTGCCTCTCCCTCATACTGAAGCCGGTCTAATTCGTCCAATACCGTTGTACTACGCAACCCTTTTAAAAACTGATTGATGTTCCGGATGAGCCCATAGTCATACACGCGCCAATGTGCGTTACCGAAATTCTGCATATTATCCGGTCCACCGTCAGACTTGCCTGCTTCGTCCAGAACCGTGAGCGTGTAAGAATCACCTATATGCTGCCCCCAATTTACCCGGCCGTAATAATTTGCCAATACCGAGCGAATCATTACCGGATCACCAAAAACCTGCTCTTCCGTAAGTATCTGATCCGGCTCGCGTTCAAGGAAATCGGAACAACTGCTGGCACATAGCAATCCGCCCGCCAATACCAATACCTTGAATATGGATATGCTTGACTTTTTCATAATATTTCTTTCTTTAATGATGTCCAACCTACTAAAATTTCACGTTGATGCCGAAATTCATGATTCGCATGGTTGGGTAGCCCAAACCATTTGTTGCATCCATCTCCGGATCTACGCCGATTAGATTGGTCAATGTATATAAGTTCTGTCCCGAGAAATACACTCGAACCCCGGTAATGGAAAGCGGTTCTAGAATACGGCTCGGCAACGAGTAGCCGAAATCGAGGTTACGTAGCTTGATATACCGGATGTTCTGCTTCCAGAAATCACTATTCCAATAGTTACTATGCCCACTATTGCCTATCAGCAGCATCGGGTATTTGCCGGGGATTAACTCACTGTTTGCATCCCAGATATCGGAAAGTTTCCACGCGTCATCAAAATAATACTGTGGGTTGTTTCCCCCATCGTGGAACGGATTACGCATTTCCCATTCCTTGTAAAATGTGTACATCCCACCGCCGGAGAAATCCAATGCCAAGTCAAAATTCTTGTACGCGAAAGAAAAGTTTAACCCAAAGTTCAATACCGGAGTTGACCCTTGGCGATAGCCAATGGGCCGTTCGTCTAACCCATTGATGACCCCGTCACCGTTTTGGTCAACATACTTAACGTCTCCCGGGCGTAACTGCCGATTGCCTTGACGATCATTATCAATTGGCCAGGTGGCAATTTCTTCCCAACTGCTAAACTGACCGTCGGATTCGAGGCCCCAGTTCAGGTAACCATAACGCTGTACAATCGAATAGCGATATTCATCCCACGAGTTACTAAAGCGGGGTTTGTACCGATCCCAATCGTAAAAGCGAGAATATGTAATATTTCCTGCCAAGGAGTAGCTCAGCTCGCCCGCACGATCACTCCAACGTAAAACGGCTTCGTAACCACGGTGCATATCAGAATTGAGGTTTTCGTTGGGCAAGTCAAAACCTGCTTCCGTAGGCACCACTACGTCGTAACGTTTCGCTGGAAGGCCTGTACGCTTCCGTTGGAAAATCTCTATCGTGGTTGTCAACCGATGCTGTAAGAAGGATGCGTCTACGCCGATGTTCGCGAGTCGTGCCCGGAGCCATGAAAGCGTGGTAACAGGCAGCCCGCGTGGCTGGGTACCCAATACATACTCACCGTCGATGAATGCACCTCCAGATTGATAGTTATAACCTGCTATATAATCAAAAGGCGCATAGCCGATCTGCCCGGTGTCGTCATCACCAACCAATCCGTACGATCCTCTGATTTTAAGATCATTAACCACCGACCCTAAGCGACTATCTTTCCAAAACGATTCTTCAGAGATACGCCAGCCTGCAGATGCCGCGGGGAAGAAGCCCCAACGATCATTCGGCGGAAATTTCCACGAACCGTCAAAACGCCCAATAAGTTCCAACAAGTACTTACCCGAATAATCATAGTTGACCTTTCCAAGGTAACCAAGGCGGGCTTGCGTATTGTTGCCCACATCCTCGTAACGGTCGGCATTGTGGAAATAAATCAATCCCAACGCATTTGCATCGGGGATGGAGTGAATCCACGTTGTCGGCTCATTTCGCATAATCGTTTCCATACTGCCCACTACAGCAATATTATGACCGGCGAAAGCTTTCGTATAATTCAGCTGTACGTTCGAGGTCAGTTCTTCCACGTGACCCATCCGACGCTCTCTCCAAGGGTTGTTGTTTTGGAAATCAACCTCATATGTATCTTCAGCTTCATTATACTTATACAGTTTATACGTAAACTCATGATTGTCCAGCCGCTGGTTTGCATAGTAATACCCTACAAGCGCCTTGGCCTTCAACCCATCGATAATGTCGTATTCTGCATCAAAATTCAGTTGGCTGACCCGCCAGGTATTTTGCATCTTACCAGATAAATCGTAGGTCAACCATCCAAAGTTCGTCCCCGGATCGGTAGAGGTCATAGCAGGGTAATCCGGGTTATCGTTGGCAAATGGTCGCTTTGTCGGGAGGTTTCTGTACGTACCAAAACGCGGCAACCAAAGGTCGTCGCCACCGGGTACGCCCGGATTCGTCTTCTGCTCGTGCCGGGCATTGTAGCTAGCCCCTACCCGAAAACGGCTACTAATATCCGCCGTGATGTTCATTTGAACGTTCGTGCGTTTGAAACCTCCGTAATTTACGATAACGTCATTTTGGTTAAGGTGACCCAAACTGAAATAATAGTTGATTTTGTCCGATCCGCCGGACACATTGGCGTTGACATAAACTTGGGGCGAAGTTTCCCAAATGTAATCATACCAATCAAACGGCACGTACCCTTTTTCCGTGCCCTGCCGCCACTTCTCCAAATCCTCCATGGTGTAGGTACGAGAATCCGGAGGCTTCACCGTTTCAGCTTGAATATAGTTCTCTACATAAGTGACGGCATCTGCCGGCTTGGGGAACGTAGACAAGTTCTGGAAGCCATAGTTAGATGTCAGACTAATGGTATTTTTGGTATTCCGTTTACCTCGTTTGGTGGTAACTACCACAACACCGTTAGCCGCCCGCACACCGTATATGGCGGCAGATGCGTCCTTCAACACCGAAATGGTCTCGATGTCATTGAAATCTAAGTTATTGAATTGCCCGGCATCTTTCTGCACACCGTCAATAACGTAAAGGGGGTTCCCCATGTTACGGATTTGGATCTGCGTAGTACCTCCGGGCCGTCCATCCGTCTGCCGGAAATTCAGTCCCGGAATCTTCCCAACCAACGCACCCGACGTGGTGGATGCCAGCGACCGACTGATGTCATCAGCACCGATGGACGCAATCGCGCCGGTCAACGTTTCCTTTTTCTGTGCCAAACCAAACCCGGTTACGACCACTTCGTCCAATGATTCGGATGACGAAGTCAGGTTGATAGACACATTGTTGGCATTAGCCCCTACACTCACTACCCGCTGGTCATAACCGAGGTAGGTAACCAAAAGGGAATCGCCACCGGATGCCACTTCAATGGAGAATGTACCATCGGCCGAGCTCGACGTAGTTCGCTGGCTGACCAACGCCTTGATGGTCGCGCTGCCAATCGGAGTACTACCCTCCGCATCCCTCACCGTCCCGGTAACGGAACGGGTCTGGGCCATTGCTATGGATAGTCCAACGCACCATAGCAACGTTACAAGTAAAGCTTTACTCATAGTTCTGTTGTTTTTGTTTTAATTGTTTATAATTGTATTGATTAATCCTGCATTCAAATAAATCCGTCCAAAAGCCCGCTGCAAAACCGGCCTATGTCTTCTGGGTACAGACGGTAAGCGCATTCATAAAGTAAGATTGTTGAGTGTCTATCTCAACAATTCCAGCCCGAACCCAGGCGCATCGGGTGGGATCAGTTGCCCCCCTTTGATGGTATATCCACTGAGGTCCACATCGTCAGACGTACTGGTAACGCCCTCTATCGTCACCGTATTCCCCAAGCCACCGGCCATGTGGGCCGTATAGAAAGTTTTGAGCAGCGACCCCCAAGCGTGGGGAGATGCCTGCACACCGTATTGGATCAGCTGCGGCATGAGTTTGCGCCAGTTGGTAAACCCAAGCCCCTCGATATCAGAGATATGCACATCCATGAGTTTTTGCTGCATCAGCGTATCCAGCAACGCGGGGTCCGGATCGGCTTCGCCTTCTGCAAGCAGGCTCTTTACGTTGGCCTTGGCCATCCACTCACGGAGCTTACGGTAATCTTCAACAGTTTCATGAAAAGGCTCTTCAATCCAGAAAAGCGGTGTATTACCGATGCCGTCGAGGTAAGCCGTAAATTCATTTATAGTGAACCCATTGTTGCCGTCCACCAAGATCTCACAATCCGGGAATGCTTCGGCCACCCGTTTGGTGACTTCGATATCGCGCGCCAACCCTTCTTTCTGAGCCATCCAGCGGTGGCCCCGACCGATTTTCAGTTTGAATTGGCGGTAACCGTAGTCATAGTCATAGCGGCAGTTGGCAAGTACCTGATCGATGCCCCCGGGCGCATGGGCGGGCTCTAGGTCATCAAAATAAATCATGCCGCTATAGTATTTTGTCGTAAATGGTTTGTCGCGCCCCAGCAGTGCATATACTGGTTTGTTCAGGGCTACACCAGCAAGGTCGTGCAACGCGATATCAAACGGGAGGTAACGGTCGTCCGTGATGCCGGCATCGACATGGAATACATCCGATAATTTCTTGCCTACCAATTCCGGAACGAGCCGTTGCGCGCTGTCGCGGCCACCCCGCAACGAGGCCCAGCCCTTGGCTCCCTTATCGGTGGTAATGGTACAAATGCCAATACGGGGACCGAATCCATGCACATCCAGCCGCGCATTCTTCCCTACGAAACGTGGGTATTGCATCCGTACATCATCAAATGATACGGATTGGATGGTATGGTAGGCCAATTCTTCTTGCATGCGTGCCGCTCCCGGTCTGCTGCGGAGTACGCCGCCAAAAGCCGTTTTTGATAGGACGCTTGCTGCTACCCCGGCATTCAGCATGTAGATGAATTCTCTTCTTCTCATAATTTGGAGTGTTAATTAGTTAATTCCCGACACGTTCATTGTGTATCGTTAACAAAATGTCTTCTTTAAAAATGCGAACCCTTCCGTGGCCAGTTCATCGGCGCTATTGGCCAATGGCCTCCATATACTGGCTGCCCGGGCCAGCTCTTTGGAGGGCGCGCCAAAGGTTTCGATAACCAGGCCTCCTTCATAGCCAATGCTTCGAAGCGCATCGCGTATACCGACCCAATCCAAATGGCCCGTTCCGGGCGTGCCCCGGTCGTTCTCATTGGCTTGGATATGCACCAGCCTATCGCCCAGCTTCACAATACTCGCAGGGATATCCTTCTCTTCGATGTTGCTGTGGAAGGTGTCTAATAAAATCTTTAAATAGGGGCTACCCAGCTCGTCCACGATGTCTATGGCCTGGTCGACTGTATTAACCATGTCGGTCTCAAACCGGTTTAGCGGCTCCAGCGCCAAAATGACGCCCAACTCTTCGGCTCGTTTGATAGCTTGCTCGAGATTTTCCAGGCACCATTGTCTTTCCTGCGCCTTTTGCTCAGCAGAAACCAACCGTGTCTTCCCCACCGCCGAGTAAAGCGGCCCGCCGAACACGGGGCTTTCCAGCTCGTTGGCAATTTCCAAGCAATCGATGATATAGGAAAGCCCGTTCGCCCGGATTTCTGGCCGCTCGCCGGAAATATCCCGATCCATGCCAAAAGCACCACTCACCGACACGTTCAACCCCAACTCCCGGCTAGCCTTCTTCAAGGCCGTCCAGTCAATCAGGTCCCGGTCCTCCACCGCAATTTCGATTACATCGTACCCGATATCCTTCGCTTTACGCAATACGTCGAACGATGCCGTTGAAAACGGCGAAACCCAAACAAACGTGCTAATTCCTATATGCATCATTTAAAACCAACCTAACTTATAAACCAAACTTTATCTTATTCGAAACTTGGAATCTCCACGCGGACTCCACCTTTCATGGCCGATTCGTGGGCACAGATACCTGCGCATGTATAATTTGCTGCCCGCGCAGCGTCTACCGCCGAATCACGCCCCTCCACAATGGCCGCAACAAACTCCTGCACCAAATGGGGGTGCGAACCGCCGTGCCCCGCACCTTGCAGGAACGACACGTGGTTGGGATCGTCAATGCGCTCACGCTTGGTAAAATCAGCAATCTCGGGGATCAGCAATTCGTCGGTGTCAGGCACGTCAATACGCCGTGCATTCTCACCGCCATCGAAAATCACGTGTTCCTCATCTTGCAGCTGCTCCCACTCGAACGACATCTTAGTACCATACACGTCGTAGCTCTCGCGGTACTGCCGTACCACGTCAAAGAGCGACCGCGTAGCTTCGGCTACCACGTCCGAGTTTTTCAGCTTGAACGTAGCGGTTTCCACCGCATAAGGTGCGTTGTAGCGGCTGGCAAGATCGTCCGACAAGCGTCCGGAGCCGTGGCAAACCACTGATTCGGCAATGGTGTTGTTGATGCGCAACAGGGGAGATATGGCGTGCGTGCCGTTCAACATCGGCGGGTAGCCCTTCCAATATTCGGCCCACCCATCCATGCTCATATCTTGGATATGCGAACCGCGGACAAACTGTATTTTACCCAGTTGTCCCGTTTCGGCCAATTTCAACCCATACAGGAATTCGCGGGTATATAAGGCGGTTTCCATCATCATATATACCTTGCCCGATTTACGTTTGGCAGCTACAATGGCTTCGCAATCTTCAACAGTCATCGCCATCGGTATGGTACAGGCGGTATGCTTATTCGCATTCAACGATGCCAAGGTCATCTGAGCATGCTCCGGCACGGGGGTAACGATGTGGATAGCATCCACATCCTCGCGTTTCACGACATCCTCAAAATCGGTGAAAACCAAATCATCATCGAGGTTGAACTTCGTTTTCAACTCGTTAAGTGTATTTTGATTGCGGGTGCATATCCCGACAGCCTTGATATGCGGGTGCTTCTGGTAAATGGGTATAAATTCTTTCCCGAAACCCATTCCTACGATAACGACAGTGATTTGTGACATGTTCTCTTCTTATTTTTAGCTAATTATATCGTTCTTATTAGTTTGCAATCCAGTTGACCGCGTTGATTAACAATGTTTTGTAAGCTTCGTGCTCATGGCTACGCTCGTCGTGGCCTGTCGTAATTCCGGCTATTTTTGCCTTCCGGTGATTCACTGTGAATACGCCTGGGTAAACCGCGTCGGTTTCCTTAGACTGGCCAATGACCAATACCTCGATTCCTTTTGCTGTAGGGTCTGGCACAAATCGATACAACTCGTCAACAAATTCGAATTTCGCCGGGACGCCTTGCGTAATGGGATGGCCGGAATTAACGACAAGGTTCTTTATTTCCTGAAGCTTCTCGTGGCTCTTACTGCCCCCGCCCACATAATTGAGGTTGTAGGCTGGCCAGTCTGCCCAGTTATACCATACCGCGGCATGCAAGAGTAACAGGCCATGCCCCTTCTCTATGAATTTAGTGATAGCTGCCTGCCCCGGTGCGCTAATCGGTTGGTTGTTCGTCAAAATCAATAGATCCGCTTGTTTCAGATAGGCAGGGATGGAATCCGTGTGTTCGGTATACGTTACGCTATATTTACCGGTTGATTCGATAGTCTTTTTGTCTTCTTGACCGTACCACCGACCGAAGTCGTGGGAACCGCCGCCACCTACCATCAAAATCCGGAGGGGTTTGCTTTGGCCCAGTGCGCTGCCTGCAGTGACGACCAACAAAGCCAGTCCTGCCAATAGTTTCATCGTGTTGTTCATACTTAAGTTCATCTGTTTTTAATTCGTTATTTAACTACGCGCATAATTCCGTTCATACCGCGCCAGTGGCCGGGGAACGTACATAGGTAAGGATAGTCGCCCGGCTCCGTCGGGGCCGTAAATTCCAGCGTTACGCTCTCCCCCGGATTTACCAAGGCGGTGTGGTGCAACACCTCGGGGATATCGGGGATATACTGTTTTTCATATGCTTCTGACGACCGTAGCATGTCATCGGCGGCCTTGCCTACGATATCCAATGTGCCCGGCTGGATAATCAGCAGGTTATGCTGCATGCCATCGGGATTTTCAAACACGAGGGTAATGCGCTTGCCCGCAGGAACGGTAATCAGTTTTTTGTCGTACTGCATGATGTCTTTCACCGCTTTGAGCTCAATCCGTTCAGACGGCACATTGGCGGCAGGATCGGATTGCGCCCCATCGTGTGCCGAGGTAGCCGATCGGTTTGCTTTAAACAGCTTTACGGCGATGCTATTGGCATTGCCGGTAAATCCAGACGGGCCGCCATAGTCCGTAAAGGCATGTGCCTCGTCGAAATCCTCACCCGAACGCAGGTTGAGGCCCAATGGTTCGGCAAATAGGTGCATGGCCTTAGCAGTGCCTTGGGTCACACCATTTACTAGCAACTCTATCGAGGCATCGGCCAACAGGCGGGCATCTGCCACAAACTCGCTCGGCAAGTTACCGCGCGACACCACCGTGGCGGTTTGACCATGCTGGTATACCTCGAAGAATAACCGGTTATTTTTTGCGTAAACGGCATAACCGCCGGTCTTGCCACCTTGCCCTACAATCAGCCCATTGTAGGGCTGGTTATCGCGCCGGCGTACTTCCATCCGGATATGGATTTCCTTGTTAGAAACATCGGGCGAGAAAGGGAAACGGCTCCGCCGACCGAGTGTGTATTCCTCGGTAGCTAATGATTCGAGTATACGCGTAGCGAAACTGCTTGCCGCCGGGGTTGACGCCAATTTTAGGAAGGCATCTTCTTGGCGCGCTATGGCTGCAAACAAGGCTTGGGATAGCCACCGGTCGCCCTCATTGACCGAATCATCGGTTGCCTCCAGCAAGGCCTTGGCAATTTCGGCGGAAGCAGGGTACTCAGCTAACCGAACAAAAGCCGCCAATCGGGTATTTAGCGCCGTGTCTGCCAATATTGCACTTTTCAGTATGGCATCCCTCGATTGATCATTTACCGGTAACACTTGAACAGCTGCCTTGCGCACGCCAGCGGACGGGTGACTCAACGATTTCACGACAGCGTCAAATACCTCTTTATTCGATTCGATAACGTTTAATCCCTGTAATGTCCAAAGTGCATGGATAGCCGGGGCATTCAGGCCGATTTTATCCACGTTCTTGTCTGACGCGATACCGATCAGCCCGTTCACTACATCGTCCTTTTGCCGCTCTACCAAGAGCCGCTGCGCATGCATCCGCCAGAATTTATTGTCGCTTTTCAAGGCCTTCAAGAGTCCATTGGCGTCATCTTTGGAAAGTTTATACGATGATTTGTGTTTTGCATCTTTGTAAACCAATCGGTAAACCCGCCCGTACTTCTTGTCGCGCAAGTCGCTCTCGAACGCGTTGCCCGGGCCATGGGGTTGTTCTACGAACGGCAATACTTTATCTGAAGGTGCTTGGGCCGGCACGAATACATTGTGTTGGATAATGAAATTGTACCAATCCAGTATCCAAACGGCACCATCCGGACCGACTTCCGCGTGCACCGGGCCAAACCACTCGTCCGAACTAGCTACCAAGTTCCATCCATCGTGCTCCTTGAAGCCTGCACCATCGGGCTCGATGATCGCGTTGTGGATCAACCTTACGGTTGGTTCGGTTACGAAAGCGACCTTATTCCAATAATCCTGCGGATAATCCCGCGCTGTGTACAACTGGTGTCCTGCCGCCGATGTAAAGCCACCAACCACATCTACCTGACGGAGGTTGGGTTGCATGGCGTGTACTTCGTAGTGCCCATCAATCTTTTGTACCGCGTTGACGTTGAGCTTCCGGTCATCCTCTTGGAGCCGGCGCTGCACCATTTGTTCGGGCATTGAATAGAACGCGCTATGGGTATTGTTTGCCGTCGAAATAAACACGTTATTGTCTTCGGTCATCCCCAAGCCCCACATATTGTTACTGGTGGTGGCGAGGTATTTAAAGTCTGTTCCATCGGATTTGAAGTGATATACACCTTGGCCAAAGGCAATCCGTTGGCCATTGATGGTACCGTTGAAACCTGCATATCCCGTAACGCCCCAGATTTTATTGTCAAACCCATACTGCAGGTTGGAAGGTCCAGCATGGGTGTCGTTCTTGTTCCACCCCGTCATTACGGTATCCCGCACGTCAGCAACGTCATCACCATCCGTGTCCTTTAAGAAAAGGAAATGGGGCGCCATGGCAACGATAATGCCATCATTGGCAAACGTAAGGCTTGTTGCGATGTTCAACTTATCGGCAAAAACCGTAAACTTATCGGCTACTCCATCTCCATCCGTATCTTCGCATATCTTAATCCGGTCATTGGGTTCTCCTTTCAGTTCGACGAAATTGTTTGGATAATCCATGGCCTCTATAATCCACAACCGGCCTTTCTCATCCCAGCTCATCGCCATGGGATTAACGATATCGGGTTCGGAAGCAAACAATTGCAGTTCAAACCCAATGGGCACTTGTATCAGCTTCTTCGATTCATCCGACGATAGCGGATCCTGCATTTTCGGCACGAAGTGCCGGGCCGTGAAGTCGGCGATGGTATCTTCATAAATACTTACACTTGGGATCTGCAACTGCGCCACCAGTCCCATCACTTTATCGCCCAGCGCCCATTGCGCACCGCTATTGATGAGCTGCAAGAAATCCAGCTGCTTCCACGTGGCTACTTCCCTCCCGAGCGGCGTATGGAATATACGGCCACTGCCTTTAGTAAGATACTGCACGGCGTCAGCCACAGGTTCATCTATGTTTTCCGCGGCTGTTGCACCGCTGATCATCAACGATTCGGTACCGAAAGAGAGGAGTCCTCTGCCGTCGGCCACGAAATCTGCGAGCACCCGTTGTTGGTCGGCGGCGAGCGAATCGGAAATCGCAAACAACACCACGCCGTCGTATACACGTAGGTTCTGCTTGGTCAGGTCTGCGGGATCCTGACTGTACGTTAGGTTTATACCGCTTTTGAAAAGCTCTATGGCTAGCCACGATGCATATTTGCCCGACTCGACCGCCTCATCCGCGCTCCCTACGAACAACACCTCGGCACGCCGGGGATAATCGCGATTGTCGCCAGTACACTGGATGAGCAACAAACAAAAAACGGCAATATACAAATAGGCAATTAGTTTCATATACATAGTTCTATAATCGTAAACAACACAAAAGTAGGTACCAAAGCCAACCAAAAACCGCGGTATGTTATCTCTTTGTAGTCAAATTATATCATCGTTTTATATTTTTATATATTTGCAATGACAAATCATGAAACCGAGAACGTAAATAATATTGATACATAGGGCAATAATTATTTACGTCGAGCGCTCATCGGCAATAAAAAAAAACAAAATCGATGAAAAAGACACACGTCATACCCAAGGCACTCATCCCCGAAAACCGGACGTTCGTAGTGCGTAAGCAGGTGGAACCTTACTTTGACCCCACCTTCCACCTTCATCCCGAGTTCCAGCTATCTTACGTAATGGAAGGCGAAGGGAATCGGTTTGTGGGCGACAGCATAAAGCCCTTCAAAGCGAATGACCTGGTACTCATCGGCCCCAACTTACCCCATGTATGGCGCAGCCACAACAGCTATTTTGAAAAAGACAGCCAGCTAAGTACAACCGTCATCGTCATTTATTTCTTAGACCATTTCCTCGGCGAGAACATCCACAAAAAAGAAGAATTCGAACACATCAAGCATCTTTTTCAACGTTCACAATGCGGTATCGAAATTGCCGGCAAGACCAAAATCGCCGTTATGCGCATGATGAAGGAATTGCTTGAGTTGAAAGGTGCAGACAGCATTATCCAACTCCTCAGGATATTGAATACCATTGCCCTATCTGACGAATGCCACCTCATTACCGATACGCATTCCAAATCGTACAATACCGAGGCCGAAACGGACCGGATGAACAAGGTATATGAGTTCATCATGAAAAATTTCAACCGGAAAATCCACTTGGAGGAGGTCGCTTCCATCGCGAGCATGACGAATACCTCTTTCAGCCGGTATTTCAAATCGCGTGTTAATCAATCTTTTTCGGACTTTCTGAAAGAAATCCGCATTGAGTACGCATGCAAGCTGCTCAAAGAAGACAAGATGAACATTGACCACATCGGCTTTGCTTGCGGTTTCCAATCCATGACCAATTTCAATAAGCAATTCAAGAAGGTTACGGGCAAACAACCCCATCAGTACCGCAACGAATATCAGAAAGTCGCACTCGATTCATACCACCAATATCACTGAAATACGGAAGCCTTTTGGGGTGTGGTACTTGGCGAACGGCCATCGATTTCCGGCCAACCATCCTGCCAGATAACCTTATCCAGCATCAGCATCCGCCGGCTCGCACCACTTGCCACCTTGCCTTTATCGCGGTCTATACCGTGGTAAAGGAACCAATCCGTTCCTTCGTCATCGGCTATCAGCCGGGCATTATGGCCGGGCCCGGCAATACTTGCGTTGCCTTCCATGAAAAGCGTACCCCTGCCGCGTTCGGTGATGGCCTGCCCACCTTTATCTAAGTACGGTCCCATGAGGCTTTCCGACCGTGCTACCAACACGTGGTATTTGCTGTCGGCCCCCTCGCAGCAGCTGCCTTTGGAACCAAAGAAATAATAATAACCGCCGCGTTTATGGATCATGACGGCTTCATAGTCGCCTGCGGCAATTTTTACCTTTTGCGACAGATCAGGTACGGAAAGACCATCGTCTGCCAGCTTCACGACATACGTACCCTGCGTGGGCGCATTGCTGAAGCTACCCCAAAAAAGGTACTTCTCCCCCTCCTCTTCAAAATAGAAAGCATCGATGGAATTAGGCACGCCTACTTCCTCACTATTGAATACCTTGCCATGGTCGGTAAACGGGCCGGTTGGCTTTTCTGCAACGGCTACACCGATACCCGGATTGGGGTCGCCCCACGTGGAGTAGGCATAGTAGAGGTGGTATTTCCCATTCACCAGGTTTACATCCGGCGCCCATATCCCGCCGTCATCTTTCCAGTTGGGTTTCTCTTCGAATGCCGGCCCTACCACTTGCCAGTTTACCAAGTTGGTCGACCGCAGGATGGGCACCAGCCGGCTACCTTGCCCGTCACCCCAATTATCCTGGGTACCGTACGCATAAAAGAGTCCTGTTTCCGGGTCACGGATAACCGTGGGGTCCGCTAGGATGGGTTCGAAAACGGGGTTGGTATACGTTGCTACGGACGTACCGGGCTGCTGGGGATTGTCCGTGTCCGATTGCTCGCCGGAACGGGCGCACCCCGCCAGAAGCAACAACACGATGAGAAAATTGTGGATTAACATGCCTTTTGAAATTGAATGGGAAATATCACTATTCTTCCAACAAAGGGATCATCACGCCATTACCGTCCACGCTGAATTTATAAAGACCCGCTCCGGCATCCCACCGCTTGGTTACAGGAACAATGCGCGTGCGCCTGGGCGTTACCTGTTGTTGGTCAAAATGAACGTGGTATACGTAATACAATTGACCGTCCAATCCTTCAAACAAATCACCGTGTCCGGAACCGTTTTCGCCAACAATCGAACGGTGGATAATCGGGCTATCGCTTTGTTTGACCCAAGGGCCGTATGGCGAATCTGCCACGGCATAGCCCACCGCATAATCGATGTTCAGATAGTGGTTTGCCGAATAGAACATATAATATTTATCGGCTAACTTGATAACGGTAGGTCCCTCCATGATGGGGGCCGACTCGTAGGCGGGAGTCGCTTCCCACGGCTCGGTTTGGTCAAAGCATTTCCGTAGTGTTTCCGGCTTGATTTTTCCCTTTTCCAAGTCAAATTCGGCTACCCACAAGTAATTACCATTGGAAAACCGAACGTGGTATAGATAATGCTTACCATCGCTATCCTTGAAAATATAGGAGTCGATATTCTTCTCCGTGCCATCAATGGGAGCAACTTCCGCTTGTGTGTATGGGCCTAGCAAGGAGGAAGACTGTGTCAATACGGTCTGCTCATTGGCAGTATACGTCAAATAATAGGTACCGCTTTCTTTGAATAGCTGCGGGGCCCAGAATCCTTGGGTACCAAAGGCTTGCTCTCCCTTGGTAAGGAGCATGTGTACCCTACCAGTAGCCGCAGGCGTTCTCCAGGTTTTCAAGTCGGTCGATTCCAGCACGGCAAACCCCGAGGCTGCACTCTTTCCGCTTCCGCCGGTGCCCGTGAGGTAGTATTTTCCATTTTCAATATAGATGGTTGGGTCCGCAAAAAATAGTTCTTGCTTTTCCTGCGCCACGAGTTGAACGCCGGGGATTAACAGCCCTGCGATAAGCAAGGTGCAACAGAAAATAAAGTGTTTCATGCTATTGTTTATTTTAAAGGGCCCGTATGGATGCGTTAATGCTAAACATCAAATGAGTTCAAGAAACCGCATAAATAGTATTATAATCGTAAACTATACAAAAATAGGCCGATTAGCTGCAGGAAAACCGCGGTATGTTGCCCCTTTATGGTCAAATTATATCATCGTGCGAAACCCTTACACTCCCTCAATGATAAATCAGTGAGTTAATCCAGAAGCACCGGGGTCATGTAATCCTTATCGATCTGCATCACCGTCTCGCCGTCCTTTTTGGCAAAGGTCACCGTGCTGATGTGCATGATGCGTGGGTGTATTTCCGTTTCGCTATGATGCGCATGGAATACAATCCTTAAATTGCCTTCCTTATCCGTGAACATAGCGCTGTGGCCCACCCCAACCAAGTCGCCCGGCTTCTGTAAAATTGGGTTCCCTTCATACTTTATCCAGGGCCCGGTAATCTGCGCTGCCGTAGCGAAACCGATGCCATAGAAAGGACTTTCGTAGCTATTGGCCGAATAGGTCATGTAGTATTTCCCCCCATGTTTTAAGACAAAAGGGCCTTCATTGACGCGTGGCCAAACCTCTTCCCATGTTTGCGATACGTTGATGCACTTGACCGCCGTTTCCGGCCGTATCTCCGTCAGGTTATCTTCTAGTTCCGCTACCCACACGTTCAAGCCGTCGTTAAACCGGTCATAAAGTAGGTAAGGCTTGCCGTCATCGTCGATAAACAATGAATTATCGATACATTTCTCGTCGGTAATCATCGGTTGCTTCACTTCCTGCTTGAAAGGACCCAACGGATGGTCGCTGGTGGCTACACAGATATGTTCGTCGGCCGAATAATACATATAGAATTTTCCATCCACGTGATAAACTTCCGGTGCCCAAAACCAACGGTCGCCCCACGAATCTTTTTTATCCAATGCCAACCGGTTGCCCGGCACCGCCTCCCACGTAAGCAGGTCTTGCGACACATAGACCGCAATCCCATCCTCGGCATACGTACCGTATGCGTAGTAGGTGTCACCGTACAACATAATAAAAGGGTCTCCGAAAAGCACGTTCGTTTCAACGGGTTCTTGGCGCACATTGGGCTCCGAACCGGTATGGTTTGACGAACATGCAAGCACATTGACGCTGATGGCTAGTGTAACCAAAAAAATTATTCGCATCTCCCTATTCATTATCAATTCCAAACTTATTTACCAATGCATCATATTCGGCTTTGGAGATGGTAATCATGCAACCGTGGCGCACGGATGCCGGCAGGCCATATTTGTCCCACGTTGAATGGAACGTATATCCCGATGCCTGGTACCACGGCCCTTCCAACTTATCGGCAATCGACAAGCCATAAGATACGCCAGGGTATTGTTCATAATACATATACCACACCTGGTTATCGGGCGAAGGGATCAGCATCGGTGCTTCGCGGAAGTTGGGGCTGATGGGTGCCAAGGGTTCTGAATACGGGCCGGTGAGTGCCGGTGCACGTGAGATACGGATGGTCTTTCCGGTAGGCCAATACAATGTGGGATACGTTTCGTCTTTGATGACCGCATAATAGTTTCTGCCTACCTTGCGTATAAACACATCGATGGTGCCCATGTCCCAATCAAACAATTTGGTGGGATGGTCCGAAAACGACTTGAGGTCCTTGGAAAGCACGTACAGCGTGCGCTGGCTTGCCCAGTAGCGTTCGGGATCTTCCTTGGTGCCTTCCTTGTGTGGTGTATGCCAGGTAAGGATGTATTGCTGCGACGGCGCATCGAAATACAGCTTTGGCGCGCCGATGCGTTGCAATGCCTGCGTATATTCGGGCGTACTTTTTAGGTTGGGCGTGTAGGTGCTGTACATTTGCCAATCAATCAAGTCGGCAGATACCCAGATGTTGATATCCGGCGACGAATCACTGGTGTTCCCAGCTATGTAATACCGGCCATCGTGCCCCTTGCAGATATCGGGATGCCCCCGATACTCGTCAAATACGCGTTTTTTTCGGTTCAGCGCATGCCAGTGAAGACCATCGGTGCTCACCGAGTAATATAACTTGCCATAATCCCGGTGGGTCATGTGGGCAAACAGGTAGGCCTTGTTTACGGCATCCGCGGACTGTTCTACCTGCCCCGGGGGATCGGGTTGCTGGGCGAGGGCTACCATAAAAACCGGAGTCAACAACAGCACAATGCTGGCTTGGATTTGCTTCATCATCATTTTTCAAACTTAGATAAATTCGCCAAGGAATTATTTGGTTTCTTAGGGCTCGTAACAAATCGTACCCGTATTTCCCACCATCGTATTACCCCATACACCCAAATTTGTCACCAAATAGGGCTTACGTATACTGATGGCGCAACCTTGGCTGTTGGTAATCGTATTGTCGTAGATCTGGCAGCCGTCGTCAGGTTGGTCAAGGTTATTCTGAAAGCGGATGGCGTGCCCGTATGTTTGGTCTATCGTGCAATTGAATATATTGGCACCGTTGGCCTGATCAATTCCTATACCACCCACACCCCGATTATACATGTTATTTTTGTAAACCCATACGTTCTCAACAAAGCAATTATGCGATCCGCCATCGATCGTGATTCCTTCCCCCCCATTTTCATACACTTGGCTGTTCTTGATGTAATTATCCGAACTGCCCCATTGTGAAATCCCAACGATGTAATTGTAATACGCTTTTACCCCTTCTATCCATAGTCCATGTGCCTGATGGATTAAAATGCCCGAATGCCCACTATTCCGGAAATGGCTGTTGTATATTTTTGTACCATTACCGAACACACGCATATTCGGTTCGGGAAGCATCCCTCCATCGATATAGATCCAATCGAAAACATTGTTGATCGCACCCGCATCGACATCGATAACCGACACACCGGCACCCGGTGTGGCCGACGCTTTTCGCAGACAGCTCGTTGGATTACCGCCACTTTGCTCGCCCCGTATCGTTAAGCCATTTTTGTTGATATGAACGGTACCACTAAAATAATGATTACCCGCCATGATAACGATCTCATCTCCCGGGGCAGATTGATTGATCAATGTCTGGAAAGCGCTTGTTTCGTCTGGCCCGTTCAACGCAGGCAGGTACCTGGTTGTCCCTGCCAATGCAGCCAGCTGATTAATTTCTGTGTTAAAGTCGGCTGCCCGTTCAGCAGTAGAAGACCAGGTCAAAGAATCGGATTTTTCACAGGCTGCGAACATAACGGCTAACACCGCTAATAAGATAAAAGGCGATTTAAACATAACGATATAATTTCAGGTTTATAAAAGATGTTTACATGACCATATTATACTATTACATACACGCGCTTGATTAGTTTTGCTTTATATGCCCCAAAATCATCCAAGCGCCAATACTCCCTCCTTCCATATTGGAAGCTGAGGTTGCCACAACGGTATTTTGATCCCAAACGGCGATAGCATTCCACTTGGCTTCCCGCTCTATCGACACAGGGAAGGGCTGGCTGTTTATCCTGAAATTGCGGCCGTTGGCATCACCGATGGCAACTTCCATGGTAGATTTCTCCCAATCATTCGTGCGGCCCCTGGTGGTTTGGTAAGAGAGCAAGATTTCGCCCGAAGGCAGCCGCGTTAGATAGGGCGCACCGGCATACACATCATCGGGCAGCGACGTGGTCAATGCATATTCCCTTAGCGGCGAGGCGCCATATACCGGGTCTACCCAATTATTTTCTACCGATGAGCGAACAATATAGGGTTTAAACTGCCCTACTTTATTGTCTTCGATCGCCACTAAGATCTCGTTTCCGACCAACAACGGAACGGGCATGCCGTCCCGGCGCCCTTGGCGGAAGCTGACGGTACGGGGTTCACGCTCCCATGTCAACCCGTTACTACGGGATTCCAACACCGAAATTTCCTGCTCGCTAGATGCGGTATATGGTTTCTCATTGGCAAAATATAGCTGCAACGTGCCATCGGGCAGCTGCAAAAATGACGGTTCCCAACACCCGTCTGAAAAGCGGGGTTCCGCCTCGAATACGACCTCGGGCTCCGACCAGGTATATCCACCATCTTCACTTCGGCTTATGGCTATTGAAAAGGGCGTGTACTCATCGCGCGAAGGGCGGTAATTACAGGCAGCAACCAACCAGCCGTTTTCCAGCATCACCAGCTCCGGATTAGCCGTATTCACGCTGGTCGTTCCCTTATCGGTAACCACATCGTGTTTGCGGAAAAGAATCAGCGGGTCCGTCCATGACAACGCCTCGTCTGATGACATGATAAGCTCTATGTTGCCATCGGCTTCGTACACGGCCAATGCCCGGCCATCCGCCAAGCGCTTAACCCGTGGGTAACCAGCATACGAAAGATGCCGGTTACCTGCAGGGGCTAACCTTTGCAGTGTACTGATATCCCATTCGATGGTCAATCCTTTCGCTGCCGTCGTATCCACTTGGTCAACGACATCGGGTTCCTTCACCGTATTCTTGGCACAAGAAACACTGATCAATATACCGAGAAATGCGTTAGCCAACATTGCCATCAATGAATACACATTACCACCCTTCATTCTGTACCAAATCAGGGTTAATATCCCGTTCATTCTGCGGCATGGGCCACAAGTAGTGTTTGGGAGCTATAAACACCCGATTATCAATCACGATACGTTGGTAATAGCTATCATCCTGTAACGAGGTACCTGCATTGATGTTCATGCCGTACACCTGTCCGTTATCGGTTTGTTCAGCAATTTTCCAACGGTGCGTATCGAAATACCGATGGGTTTCGAATGCAAATTCGACCCTACGCTCATGCCTGATCCGCTCCCGCATTTCATCCTTTGACAGGTCCGCAGGCAACGCCGGCATCCCTGACCGATCGCGAATGGCGTTGACATACTCGTAAACCTGTGCAACGGGGCCCTGCGCTTCGTTCATCGCCTCCGCCAAGTTCAGGTACAATTCACCCAAACGGAAAAATATCCACGTATTCGGAATCCACCTCCCTTGAGGAATATTGACCGTGGGGCCAGACATTTTCTTCATCGTGTAACCGGAGACCGAAAAATCGGGGCCACCTTTGCCTTTACCATCCGCGCCGGTAAGGTAGAACCTGAGGGTCGTCTCCCTCCAAACCTGGCCATTGTAGTTGATGCTGGCATAAAAACGGGGATCACGATTCACGTACATATTGCGTTGGCCCGCCAACCAGGTACCAGACGGCCCATCTTCAGTAGCATATCCGGATTCGACATAACCCGATGCCGCGTTGATGATCGGCGAACCATCGGCGTTGTACCCCAATATGGGCCGCTCACCGTTCCGCATCTCATAGGCATCCACAAGGCCTTGCGTAGGGCAGTAGCCAGACCAGCCTCCCAAACTGGTGGGTGTAGTGAGGCGTTCCAAGAAATCCCAATTCCCCTGGTTCCGGGCAAACAACACCTCGTCATTCCACGTTTCCAGAAAAACGTTCTGATAGTTCAACACCGGATTGCCACTTGGATCTTTGAACAGTTTATATCCAGCCCCAGACGCTGCGGTGATGGCTGCTTGTGCCGCAGTGGCAGCTGCTTGCCATTTTGATTCGTCGTAAGTAGCGGGAATCAATTGGGTGCCGTCGGGGTTTTGCATCTTTGCATAATCAGCATTGCCATTCCATAGCGGACTTGCTGCGTAGAGTAATAACCGCGACTTCAGCGCCAAAGCGGCCGCGGCCGTAGCATGGCCATACATATCGGTGGTCAGCCTGAGCTGGAGCAGTTCGGCCGCCTTATCGCAATCGGCGGCGATAAAATCAACACACTCGCCAATTGGACGCCTAACAAATTGCTTGAAATCGGCATCGGTAGACACAGAAACATCCAACAACGGAATCGGCCCGTATGTACGCAAGAGCCAAAAATGATAAAAGGCCCTCAAGAAATAGGCTTCCCCTTTCCAGCGCTGTTTCAGGTTCGCATCAAACGATGCTCCATCGATGCGTTCTAAAAACAGGTTTGCCTTACGGACACCTTGGTAGCTCGCATCCCAAATATTGGTAGGCGTATTCACGGGGTTCCATGCACCCGCATTCATCTGTTGGGCAAACGGATAGGTCCATGTGATCTTCATCTCGTCCGCAGCACAAACAAACGGATTTCGTGCCCAGTTTTCATTGAAGCTCCCTTCTTCCGGAAGATTGCTATAAATGTTATTCAAGAACTGTTCCGTGTAATTCCTATTTGCGAACACATCGTCCAATGACAAGTCTTCGTCGGGTGTTTTATCGAGGTAGTCCTTTTCACAGGACGTAACGGTGAATGCGAGCCCCACGAACACCAATAGTTGTATATATGATTTAGCTTTCATTGCCATTCTGAAAAAAGTTAAAAATTAATCTGAAACCCTAGGTTGTAGGTAGCTTGGATCGGATAGTATCCGGTGCCGCTATCCGACTCCGGATCAACAATCTTCAGCGAATCCCATAAGGCCAGGTTCATGCCGTTCAAAAACAAACGCGTAGAACCGATGCCCCAACGTTTCATCAAATCAGGCATAAAGTCATAACCAATCTCCGCGTTCTTTAAGCGTAAGTAACTTCCATTGCGCTCCCAAAAAGTAGACTGGACGTAATTGTTCGGACTTGTACCGTTGATAATCCGTGGATAGGTAGCATCGGGATTGTCTGCTGTCCAGCGGTTATCGTAATATTCACGCATCACGTTATACGACCCCAGGTTGTCACTGAATGGCCACATCACATTGCCTTGTAGGAAAAAGCTCGTACGTGCTGCACCGGCAAAAAATAAACTCAAATCCACGCCTTTCCAGGCAATCGTTCCGCCGAAACCATACATGATTTCGGGTGTCCGCGCATACCCTATGGCCTGTCTATCGTAACTGTTGATTACGTTATCGCCATTTAAATCCTTGTACTTGATATCGCCCGGCCGGACCGTTTCGGTCAATTCCTGCTTAGGGCTATTGGCGATGTCTGCGTCGTCTTTAAATAATCCCAATGCTACATACCCGAAGGGCTGGTCTATTGGAAGGCCGGCTTCTGACAGGTAATCATAAGCCGGCGTGGGTTGATCGTTATATTCAATGCGGTTCCGTGCAAATGATAGCGTACCTCTCAACGAGTAAAATAACCCGTTCTGCAAGGAGTTTTTAAATTCCAATTGCCCTTCTACCCCTCTATTCAACACACGCCCCAGGTTACCGTAGGGAACGGACCCGCCACCATACCCGGCATACGATGGGATCTGTTCCCGTTGGATAAGAATCCCGTCGCGCAGTTCCCTGAACGCATCCACTTGCAATACCAACTTGTCATCCCACAGACCTAAATCGAAACCGAGGTTCGTTTTGAGTGATGTTTCCCAAGTCAGGTTTTCGTAGCCAGTCTGCGCTTCGGCAAATCCATTGAAGTAGGCCTCGCCACTTTCGCCATAACGGTAACCCGTTGTGCTCCTATTCACCGTACTGAGGTATAAGAACCTGGAACCGCCCACCGCATCATTACCTACCTTACCATACGAGCCTCTTATTTTCAAGCTATTGACAGCATCCAATCCCCAAAATGCTTCGTTAGACACAATCCAGCCGGCAGATATGGAAGGGAAAAAGCCGTACCGCTTACCTTTCGGGAAGTTTTCGCTTCCATTATAACCCGCGTTAAACTCAACAAGGTAACGCTCGGCGAAATTGTAGGTCAAACGCGCTGCGACACCTTGCCTCCGGTAAGGGATATTATTGATTGAACTCCCGGCAGTCAAATCGATGTATTCGCGCCTATTGCCCAAAAACATACCCGAAAGATGATGCGATCCAAAATCATTATCATAGTTTAAACCTACTTCATAGTAAAGTGCTTGATTGCCGGTCTCATTCCTTGTATACCCCAACGACTGTTCTTCCCGGTACACTTGGTACATGTCTTCTCCGCTTACGGGATCCACACCCAAGTATTGTTTAACGGGGTACACCTTGTTCCGGATCACATGGGTCGCTGCGTAGCGGTCGAAAGAGAACAATCCGCGAACAGACAACCCTTTGGTCACCTGTTCCGATAAATCCCACTTTGAACTGAATGTACCCTGCAACGTACTTCTATCCTGACGCTCGTATCCGGATTGGGTTACCAATGCCCACGGGTTGGAGCCAAGAAATGCCAAAACGCCACCGGGGGTACCATCCGGGTTTTGTACAGGGAACCAAGTAGGAGGCGTCTGCCGCAATGCGCTCCAGATGGTAGGGGCGCCCACACCGGGGTAATGACCTTTCTGGATAACCGCCCCGAGACCGAGCGACAACACGAGATTCTTGGAAAGATCAACGTCTACATTGGAGCGGAAATTATACCGGTTAACCTTCGGATTGCTGTTGTAATCATTCAGGTTACTTTCCTTATAGATGCCGCTTTGCTGGGTAAACCCTGTGTTTATAAAATAACGGGTAAATTCATTCCCCCCGGAAATACTCAGGTTATTGATGGATTGGGAGGTGTTTTTCCGGAAAATTTCATCCACCCAATTTACGCTGGGATAGAGATAGGGGTCGCTACCGGTACGGAATTTTTCCAACTCCTCGTTGGTATAGCGTGCCGATAACTCCACATTGGCCAATGCTTCGTTCACCAACGACGCATATTCATAACCGTTAATATAGTCGGGCAGCCTTTTACTTTGCAGCATGGCATTCTCTACCCGTAACGTAACCTTGGGCTTCCCTTGCACACCCCGCTTGGTATTGATCAAGATGACACCATTGGCACCCCGCACGCCGTATACCGCAGTGGCGGAGGCATCTTTCAATACGGAAAAACTCTCTATTTCCTGCGCATTCACCAGGTTCATGTCGCGCTCCACACCATCGACCAGGATCAGCGGAGTCCGGCCTACCCATGTACCGAATCCGCGGATGTAAACCGCGGCTGCATCGTATCCGGGTTCACCCGACGACTGGCGGGTGATGATGCCGGGCAACTTACCACCAATCGAATTCGAAAGAGAAGGCGTTGAAGCCTCTTGGATGGATTTCACGGATACCGTAGATACCGCACCGGTTACGGTCACTTTCTTCTGTGTCCCGAACCCTACCACCACCACTTCATCCAATCGGCTCTGTTCTTCGTCAAATTTGAGGGTGAATACCTGTTCGCGAGCGCTTCCTACCACTACCTGCAGGGGAAAATACCCTTGGTAGGAGATTTGTATGGTGGTCGAATTGGACGGCACTTCCAATAGAAACTTCCCATCCACACCAGCCACGGTGCCCTGGTCGGTATTCAAAATCTTTACGGACGCGCCCGGTAACGGAGCCCCTTGCTCATCCACTACTTGCCCATTCAGTACGTATTGCGCGTAAGCATCCGTATGCATGGCCATGCAGGCCAACGCAGTGAATAACAGCAGCGGTATTCTTCGATAACCAAACCGGCAGTTGGCCAATATCCTATGCCAACAGACCAGAAAAAAATAATCGTGATTAACCATTTTCATAATTATTAGCTTTTATATGTTGAATGTTAGTTTTTAATTGATAGCGCGGTCGCGGCACCCACCGGAAATCATGCAGGCCGCGAGCCTTATTCGCTCTTAAGCATCGATTTGATCAATTCGACTTCTTCCTGTTTGTACGGGCTACCGTCACCGCGGAAAATATCATGGAACCATAGCGTCGGCTCATCCGTGTAGGTTTTGGTCCAACTATCCCATGGATAGATGGTCTGCGTCTTCCCATCTACAAACCCCCAGTTAAACATGGCTACATCATACTTCTTGGCAATCGGCAGGAAGCCTTCAAACGTGCTACCATTGGGGCGTGCCATGTACTCGGTGCACCACAGCGGCTTATTGTAGCGCTGCAGCTGCTGTATGCGCTTTTCAAAATCTTCGGGCGCATCGTAGTTATGGAAACTGATGATATCCGACTGCTCGATCTGCAGTTTTTCGATAGGCTTCAACCCTGCGTGGGTAGACCAATCGCCCGCCCAGATGCCCGACGTGAGCGGCTGTGAGGGGTCTGCTGCCCGTGCCCACGCGAACGCCTGCTCCAACAGCGGCAACACGTAGTCTACCTTATCCTTGATCTCCACGGCCTCGTAAGAAGGGCCGGTCATGTTATCGGGTTCGTTCCATATGTCCCAACCCAGAATACGTTTGTCATTGGCAAAATGGGTTACGATGCCTTTCACATAGCGTTGCAAACGCGGATACTGCGTGCTGTCCTTGAGCACATGCTGCCCCGGGCTCTGCACCCACCCCGAGTTATGCACATGTGGTTGGGGGGCACGCTGTTTGCCGGCTGCCGGAAATGGATCCCAGCAGGAATCGAAGAACACGAGCAACGGCCGGATGCCGTGCTTATCGGCCAAACGCAGGAAATGGTCTATCCGGGTAATGAAACCCGTGGAATCTTCCTCGTATGGCAGGTCATGCAGGTAAACACGGGCCGTGTTCATACCGAGATCGGCAGCCCACCCCAGTTCTTCGTCGATGGTTTCCGGATCGAAGGTTTCTTCCTGCCACATCTCCAACTGGTTAATGGCCGTGGCCGGTGTGTAGTTTGGCCCTACAAGCCAACCTTGCTCAGCCTGCCAGGCATTGGCCTCCTCGGCCGTCCAGATGCCCCTCGGCAATTCAGTGTCAATGCTGGTGTTACCGCTCTGGCAACTGCACAGTAAGGTAAGGAACGTGGAGAAAATCAAAAATGTACTGGTAATCCGTTTACTCATTGGCGTATCATTTGGTTAATAAATCGGCACTGTGCCTTCTTCTCCACAAATCACGGCATTATCGCTACCGGCTGTTATACCAATTTGTTTCAATCTTTCTCTATTTTGTCTCATTGGAATTGCCTGCCTTGATACGCACAACCTTCGCCACGAGTTTTTATATTATCTTGCAGCATTAATTTACCATTATCTTTGGCTACCAATTATGGGTTGGGTTAACTGATGAGACCATTGCTGTTAAAATATATTGTATTGGCGTGGATATCCATGGGCTACGCCTATGGCCAACCCTTTTATTTCACACACTACCAGGTAGAGAACGGGCTGTCAAACAACGCTGTACTCTGTAGCGTCCAAGACCCGATGGGCTTCATGTGGTTTGGCACCAAAGATGGGCTCAACCGTTTTGATGGCTATTCTTTCAAGGTATTCCACAATGACCCGGATAACCCCAACGGGCTGGGGAGCAACTTTGTGCGGGCATTGTATGTAGACAAAACCGGATACATATGGGTGGGTACCGACCAGGGCATCTACCTATTCGATCCGAAATCGGAAACCTTTTCATTTTTCAACCCATCCATTACCACCGAAATACTTGATATACAAGGCGATAATCTAGGAAATATCTGATTCATCACCAACCTGACCTTATTCCGCTATTCGGCTGCGGCCGACAGCTTGGTATCCGTGACGGATCGCGCTACCGTCTCGGTGAGCGCATTCGGCCTCACCGAAACGGGCAACGTATGGGTGGGCACCGCCAACGGCGACTTGCTTTGTTACCGACCTGCAACCGGCTTCCAGCGGCCGTACCAACTCTTCAAACACTCCCCCAAAGTGGTATCGCAATGGATTGAGCGGGTATTTTGCACTACAAAAGGTTACGTGCTTGTAGGCACGTCTAAACAAGGTGTTAAAGTATTCGATACCGAAAAGGGCACGTATACTGACTTGCTGACGCAGGATGAAGATGGTACTGATATGTTCATTAGGGATATCATTGAACATCATCCCGACGAGTACTGGCTGGCTACCGAATCGGGTATTTTCATCTACCAACACCTTAACGGAACATACACGAACCTCAAAAAAGAAAGGGGCAACCCTTGGTCGTTGTCAGACAATGCGGTATATACGCTTTGCAAAGACAAGGAAAACAGCATTTGGGCCGGCACCTACTTCGGCGGTATCAACCACTACGCTCGTGCGAATACCTTCTTCGAAAAATTCTTCCCGTTGGGCAACGGAAACACCATCTCCGGGAATGCCGTCCGGGAACTATGTTCCGATCGATACGGGAACCTATGGATCGGCACAGAAGACGACGGACTCAACAAGATGGATATCAAGAGCGGCCAGGTGACCAGCTATCGGCCAACGGGCGAACCGGGGAGTCTTACCCATTCCAACATCCATGGTTTGCTGATTACCGGTGACACTCTGTGGGTAGGCACATTCGAGCATGGCCTCGATTTGCTCGATATCCGCTCGGGAAAGGTCATCGACCATTACAATGCGGAAAACAGGGACGGCTCCTTGCACCACAATTTTATCTTTAACATTTACCGCACGAAAAACGGGCGCATACTGCTAGCCACGGATGGCGGGTTATATACGTATAGCACATTGACCAAGCGCTTCCAACACCTGCCGGATTTCCCCGAACATCTTTTTTATACCACCTTGTTTGAAGATAGCCACGGCACGATATGGGCCGGAACCTGGCGTAATGGCTTATACTATTCAAAACCCCAATCGGGGGATAAAGGTTCTTTTTCGCACGATGCGCACGTCCCTAGCAGTCTCGGCAGCAACCGGGTAAACCGCATATTCGAAGATAGCAGTGGTACCCTTTGGGTAGCCACGGAGGGCGGCCTGTGCAAGTTCAATCCAAGCGATGGCAATTTCCTGCGGTATGGCACCACCCAAGGATTCCCCAGCAACCTCATCCTTGCGCTATTGGAAGACTACGAAGGGAAGCTATGGGTAACCACCTCGAAAGGGCTGGTACGATTTACTTCTACCACGGGCGATATCAAGGTCTTTACGAAAGCCAACGGCTTATTGGGCGACCAGTTCAACTACAATTCGGCGTACCGGGCACCGGATGGCGTCTTGTATTTCGGCAGCGTGAAAGGGCTGATCCGGTTCAACCCGGCGCAGTACCTAGAGAACACTTTTCAACCACCGGTATACATCACCGGGCTGCAGGTGTATGACCGCGAACTGGAAATCAACCGGAAGGGATCGCCGCTCACGCAGTCGATCACGTTCATGGACCACCTGGAACTCACCCATAACCAATCTTCTTTCAGCATCGATTTTGCGGCATTGAGTTATATCTCGCCAGACATGACCGAATACGCCTATAAGATGGAAGGCCTGGACAACGAGTGGACGCATATCCAGACCAACCGAAAAGCGTATTTCACCAAATTATCTCCCGGCGACTACCTATTCCGGGTAAACGTGGTCGGCAGCAATGGTGATCTCAAGGGCAAGGAAACGACACTCCGCATTACCATCTTACCGCCTTTCTGGGCGAGTGTTCCAGCCTTTTTACTTTATGCGCTACTGATTATTGCCGGGGTTTGGTATGCCATAAGGAGCTACCACCGTCGAATCAAAGAAAAAAACAAGCGTAAATTGGAGCAGTTGCGACACCGCAAAGAAGAGGAGCTTTATCGGGCCAAAATCGACTTCTTCACAAATGTAACACACGAGATACGGACACCGCTTACCCTCATCAAAGCGCCTTTGGAAAAAGTGATGAAAAGGGCCGAGGAACTGCCCACCGTACGCAAGCACCTGCAAACGATGGAACGCAACACCCAACGGCTGCTGGAATTGACCGACCGGCTGCTCGATTTCAGGAAAACAGAGGTGAACGGACATCGGTTGCACTTCACCGATATGGACGTGGCCAAATTGGTGAAGGAAAATTATACCGCCTTCAAACTCGTAGCTACACAGAAAGGCATCCGGCTCGCACTTACTTTGCCCGCAGCTTCGTGCATAGCAGCGGTAGATAAAGAAGCGTTTACCCAAATCATCGGCAACCTGTTGACCAACGCCTTGAAATATGCGGAGCGCACGATTGAAATTGCCCTGCAAGCCGATCCGCCAACCGGCACCGTCGTGATCTTGGTAAAAAATGACGGCTACCTCATCCCGCTATCGATGCGGGAAAAAATCTTCGAAACATTTGTGCGGCTTAAAATGACCGACAGCCAACATGGGGCAGGGCTAGGCCTGGCGTTGGCCCGCTCGCTGGCGCAACTGCATAGGGGCCATCTCCGGCTGGCAAACCCAGAAAACAGGATGAATGTATTTGTACTTACGCTGCCACTTAAAAAACCTAACCAAAGGCGACGAAATAAACGACAAAATGGAACCGAAATTGCCGACGATTGATAGACCGACCATCTTGGTAGTAGATGATCACGTGGAAATCCTCGATTTCATCGTGGATGACCTCAGCGAGCATTACGAAGTGCTGCAAGCCGAAAATGGAAAACAGGCCTTGGAGGTCCTTGCAGCCCACCCGGTACAATTGATGGTAAGTGATGTGATGATGCCCGAAATGGACGGTTATGAACTGTGCAGACGCATCAAATCCGACGTGGCCTATAGCCATACTCCCATTATCCTGCTGACGGCCAAGAATACGTTGAAATCTAAAATCGAAGGGCTGGAGCACGGTGCCGATGCTTACATCGAAAAACCTTTCTCGCCTGAACACCTCCAGGCACAAATTGGCAGCTTATTGGCCAATCGGAATAAAATCCGTGCATATTTTGCCCACTCACCGTTGGCACACATCAACACCATGGCGCATAGCAAGGCTGACGCACTTTTCCTGGAAGAACTGAGCACGCTGATCCATGAACACATGGATGAGGTTGGCTTCGATGTGGAACATCTCGCCGATATGATGAACATCAGCCGCCCCACGTTGTATCGTAAAATCAAGGGGATATCTGACTTGACACCCAACGATCTCATCAACGTAGCCCGCCTCAAGAAGGCAGCTGAGCTGCTTAGTGAAGGGCGGTACAAAATCTATGAGGTTTCCTATCGCGTTGGCTACAGTTCACAGACCCATTTCGGCCGGAATTTCCAGAAACAATTTGGTATGTCACCCAGCGAGTATATAGCGAAGCATAAGCGTGAAGAAAATTAGTTATCTGAAAACGAATAAGGAACATCTTCGTCGCCGGTTCCGCGTGACGTATTGGCATCGCTTCCCATGGTGAAAACAAGGTCAGCGCCTGCGGTCAGCGTTTCATGCGTTACATAATTTCTGGTATACGGACTACCATCTACCGCCAATAATTCGATGTAACGGTTTTGCGGCTGGTTATTTGCGGCTGAGATGGTAACCGTTTCTCCGTTCTCCAAATGCAATGTTGCCTTCCGGAAAAGCGGTGAGCCGACCACATATTGATCCGATCCGGGGCATACCGGGTAGAATCCCAATGCGGAAAACACGTACCATGCGGAGGTCTGGCCATTATCCTCATCGCCGCAGTAACCATCCGCAGCGGGCGAATAGAGTTTGTCCATTACTTCCCGCACCCAATATTGCGCTTTCCAGGGCTGTTTGGAGTAATTGTACAAATAGATCATGTGCTGGATGGGCTGGTTACCGTGCGCGTACTGCCCCATGTTCATGACCTGCATTTCCCGCATTTCATGAATCATCCGCCGACTTTTCATCCCTTCGTTGCTGGGCACGATGAACACCGAATCCATCATCGTATTGAACATATGATCCCCGCCCATCAGATCGATCAGCCCCTGCGGATCGTGGAACACGCAAAAGCTCCAGTGCCAGCTGTTGCCCTCGCAAAACGGCCAGCTCCAATCGGCAGGGTTGAAATCGGGATCGAACACGCCCCGATCATCGCGCCCCGTCATCAGCCGATGGCCGGGATGGTAGACGTTCTTGTAGTTCATCGCACGTTGGGCATAGATACCGATCTCGCTTTCCGGCTTTCCCAATGCTTTACCCAGCGTGTAGATGGTCCAGTCGTTGTAGGCGTATTCCAGTGTACGTGCCGTACTGTGCCTGATGTCTACATTGGCAGGCACGTAACCGATCTGGTTGTAGTATTCGTAACCCACACGGCCGGATGCCGTGCCTTTGAGGTGATTATTGGCTCCGTGTTTCAGGGCTCCCCAAAGCAGCTCAATGTCATAGCCACGCAGGCCTTTGATGTAGGCGTCTGCGACAACGGAAGCCGAATTGTTGCCGATCATGATATTCCGGTGCCCCGGGCTGGCCCACTCGGGAAGGAACCCACTTTGTTTGTAGGCATTGATCAGCCCTTCCTGCATCTTTACGCCCATGGATGGATACACGAGGTTCAACAGGGGAAACAAACTTCGGAACGTATCCCAAAATCCGGTATCGGTGAACATATAGCCGGCGTGGACGCTGCCGTCATAGGGGCTGTAATGGACAATCTGACCATCTTTATCGATTTCATAGAAAGCACGGGGAAAGAGTACCGAACGGTATAGGCACGAATAGAACGTGCGCAGGTTATCGACGTTTCCGTCTTCCACTTCGATGCGGCCAAGCACGTCATTCCACCGGGCCCTTCCCTTTTCGGCCACGCGGTCGAAGGAATCGTTCCCAAGTTCGTTCAGGTTCCGCTCAGCCTGTTCAAAGCTGATAAACGACGAAGCGACCCGGGCGTGGACCTGTTCACCACGCTTGGTCCGAAAGCCCACAATGGCACCGGCGTGGTTTTCATCCGCTTCCAGCTCGTCCTCGCGGATGACGCTATCGGCCACCGTTGCCCGGTAGGTAAACGGCTTATCAAAATGGATGACGAAAAAGTTTTTGAAATTTTCAGGCACGCCGCCGCTGTTGCGTGTGGTATACCCGATGATTTTATGCTCCGAAGGGATAACCTTGACGTATGACCCTTTGTCGAATGCATCGATAACAACATACGCATCGTCCGACTCGGGAAATGTAAACCGGAACATCGCCGCCCGCTCGGTTGGCGCGATCTCCGTGGTTACGTCATGATCGGCCAAATACACTTTGTAATAATACGGTTTGGAGATTTCGGCTTTGTGCGAAAACCAACTTGCGCGCTCGTCTTCGTCGAACGTGGCTTCTCCGGTGACGGGCATGATGGCGAACTGTCCGTAATCGTTCATCCAGGGACTGGGTTGATGTGTTTGCTTGAAACCCCGGATTTTGTCGGCGGTATACGTGTACAGCCATCCGTTGCCCATTTTGCCCGTCTGGGGCGACCAGAAATTCATGCCCCAGGGCATGGCGATGACGGGATAGGTATTGCCCGTGGAAAGCTCGTATTTAGACATCGTGCCCATGAGCGTATTGACATAATCCACAGGGTCTTGGGCCGATCCTGCCACGGGTGCAAACAACAAAAACAAGCCAGCTAATTTTCTCAGGTATACCATAAGTTGAACGTTATTTTTCGTGCTGAATGATTAAAAATTTACGGTTACGACCACGGGGTTATGGTCGGAAGGAAGCCTTGCCCGATGCTTGATCAGCGAAACCTCATCGGGGAAATTGGCCGATTGGATGGAATCGGCGGGGGTATCGCTGGTTGAAAAGTAAAAATCGGTGAGCAACCCGTATCGGTCTACGCGAAGGCTTGGACTTAGAAAAACATGGTCTATCCGGCTATTGGTTTTGAGATTGATATCGAAGTTGTTGAATGTTCCCGTGGGCGCATACCGGAATGCCGCGGCTTCGTACGCATCGACCAATAGGCCCGAATCGTGAATCACGGCATAGTTAGCATGTGTCTGATCGACATTGAAATCGCCGGTGAGCACAACAGGTTCCGACTGAACCATTGCCTGTATTTTCTCCAGCACCAACGTGGCACTCTTCTCGCGGGCTACTACACCCCGGTGATCCATGTGCAGGTTGAAGAACCAGAAAAGGGTACCTTCTTCTTTCTCCCTGAAATGCCCCCACGTGCATATCCGCGGAAGTGCGGCATCCCATCCTTTGTTGGAATATGTGGGGTCTTCGGATAACCAGAAATGCCCGGAGTCCAGCAGGTCAAACTTATCTTTCTTCCAGAAAATCGGCGCATATTCGCCCTCGGTCTTGCCGTCGTCGCGACCGACGCCCACGTAGGTATAGTCGGACAAACCATCCAGCAGGTCCCTGAGCTGGCCGTGCAGTACCTCTTGGGCACCCCAGATATCAAAGTCATGATACTGCACAAGGTTGCAGATAGCGGGTAAGCGCTGTTCCCAACCATTGCCCTCCTTCGCGTCATTGCTGTTTTGATAGCGTACATTGTATGAAGCAATCGTCAACTGTTGGCTATGGCCGGTTAAGGCAAAGCAAACGGCCAGTATAAAAGGTGTAAGAAGTCGTATCATCCTGTCAAAGTTAAGCTAAATCGATTAAACTAGCCACTATTTTTCGCGAACCATTCATCCTGGATATCTTCCAGCGATTTGCCCTTGGTCTCGGGCAATAGCCGGTAAACCACCACAAAGGCGAGTATACACCAAAACGCAAAAAACCAAAAGGTGAAGCCCGCGCCGATGCTTTCAAGTAATACGGGTGTCAATTGCCCGATGACGGTGTCGGCGACCCACATGACCATGATGCTGAGCGCGATTGCCCTGCCGCGGATATGGGCGGGAAAAATCTCGGCTGCGACCACAAACTTAAGGGGGCCGATTGAAAAAGCAAAGCTCGCCAAGAATATGACGACCGAGAATAGCAATAGCAGGCCCTGTGTGTTTTCTGTATACATGCACGCACCGACTGCCATTAGGCTCAATGCCGCCGCCGCGGTACCGATCAAGTAGAGCGGCCGCCTACCCAGCTGATCAACCTTCCAAACCGCGATCAATGTAAAGGCGAGGTTGGCTGCACCAAAGATAATCTGGCTTTGCAGGGAGTTTGATAAGCTCACGCCCGCGTCGTTCAATATACTTGGACCATAATAAATAATCGCGTTGATGCCGCAGAACTGTGAAAAGAACGGCAGCAGTAACCCCAAGAGGAGCGGCTTCCGCAACCGCGGTGAAAACAAATCGCGGTAAGACCCTCGGCGCTGCCCTTGCTGCCGCTGCCTGCTTTGTGCGTCTGCGGTGGCTTCTGCTTCCCCCACGAACCGGGTGAGCAGTGCTGTCCCTGCGGCTACCCGTCCCTTTTGCAGCAACCATCGTGGGCTTTCCGGAATGCCCAATAACCCCAGCAGGAACACCAGTGCAGGCAAAGCCCCCACAATAAACATCGCGCGCCACACCTCTTCTTGAAACCATACACCGATCCAGCCCGATAGCGCTACCGCGCCGGACAGGGTCTGCACTAAAAAAGCGTTGCTTAGGTACGCCACCAGGATGCCCAATGTAACAGCCAATTGGTAATACGTCACCAACCGCCCTCTAATGTTGGCCGGTGCGATTTCGGAAATGTACAGCGGCACCATGCTGGATGCGATGCCCACGCCAACACCCCCTAGGATACGGGCCACGATAATCGTTTGAAACGTGGGCAGCAATCCGCACCCCAAGGCGGATGCCAAAAATAAAATGGCGGCCAACACCAGTACCGGGCGGCGGCCGTACCGGTCGCCGAGTTCGCCCGACACTGCTACGCCCGCTATGCACCCCACCAGCGCCGAGGAAACAAACCAGCCTTGCTGGAACGCCGAAAGCGAAAACTGCTTCGTAACCAACGGCAGTATCCCCGATACCACGGCCATGTCAAATCCAAACAGGAAGCCCCCAAGTGCCGCAACGGCACAGGCCCACCAGAGGATTTTGGGTAATCTACGGTGTTGTTTCATCGTCATCTTTTACAAACGCTTTCACTACCTTGGCTGTCACACCACTGGTGTTGATCAGCGTATATTGGGATACGGCCGCCGGGATAACGAATGTTTCCGCATACTGGAACACCGTTTTCCGGTTGCCTATCCGTACCTTGATTGCCGTACCTTCCACCAGCATCATCACATGGCAGGCCCGGTCGGTTTGCACAGTCACCTCATTTTCAAACTCGATTCGGTGCACGTCGTAAAAGTGATCCTCGTGCGTAGGCAGGTGGACGGTCTTCCAATCGGCCCCCTGCTCCAAAACATACGGTTTGGAAATGAGTTCCCGGGGTACCCGTTGTCCTTTCCGGTCAAACCGCAGGTTATTGAAGGCATGCTCGATATTGATCGGCCGGGGGTCGCCATTCAGGTCCTTGCTCAACCAATCATACATCTTGAACGTAAAAATATAGGGTGTCGCGCTGATCTCAAGCACCAAATTGTTCCGCCCCGAACTGTGTACTGTGCCGTTTGGGATGAGGTACAGGTCGTGTTTTTTGGCCGGGAATGACTGTACATAATCGGTAATCGCCACTTCGGTATCGTTGGCCAAACTGTGTTCTAATTCCCGCTTGAAGACAGCGGGATCAATATCATCCTGAAAGCCCAGGTAAACCTTCGCATCCGGTGCGCAATCCAGCATATAGTAGGTCTCATCCTGTGTGAGCACCTCACCGAAATGCTCCTGGATATAGGACAGTGAGGGATGGCATTGGATAGACAGGTTGCCGCCATCGAATGTGTCGAGGAAATCGAACCGGATGGGGAACGCACTGCCGAATCGTGCGTGGTGTTTACCCAAAACCTGTGCTCCGGCAAGTACCATCAAACAATCGAAGGATACTTCCAATCTGACGCCATCCTGCTCGAAAACCAGGCCGTTTTCAGGGGCAATGAGTTCGAAAGACCAGGCATAGTTTGGCTCTTCCCCGCTAATTTGCGGGATGTGCTCCATCAGCCATTTCCCGCCCCACGACCCGGGTGTAAACCATGGGCGCGGCCGGAATACCGATTGGCCAAGCCCTTTTAAACCGTTGCGCATATCCGGTGCGAAGGCCCAGGTTATCCAGTCAATCCCTTGCCCATCGGCCAACACATCTGCCCGATGAAGCATGGATGCCTTATGCTGGTTACAAACCACCCAATCCACAAAGTAGAACCGTTTGTACATCGCTGCCGGTTTTTCGGGGGCCGATTTTCCCAAGTTGGTAATCGAACCGGCATTCATACGGTGCTGTAATTCATTCTTGGGCAGGTCGACGTATATCATGCCCCCCCCCCATCCGCTCAAAGCAGCCCCTGTTCCGATGAGGATGTTGACGGGAAAATCGGGGTTGGGCTTAAGCGCGGCCAGGGCATCCATTTGGTAGAAATCGGCTAACTGAAGCGAGGTCTTTGTGCCCCATACGGAATCCTCCGTACCCAAAAAGGGCTGCACCAGCTTCTCGACAGTGGCCTCCGGTTTCAGGAAATCATCCATCATGCACCAGTTCACCTCGGCTCCCTGCTCTTTAAACGTCAGGGTTAGCTCATCGATGATGCGATTCCAAAAAACCCCCACATAGCCGTCTATGACCACCGTTTTTTGCTGGATGATCCATTGGGCCAATGGCTCATAACCATTGTAAATTGTCCCATCTTCCAACGGATGGGAGGGATAGATGGCGTAGCCGCTCTTATCCATTGCCCGTGCCGTGGCAGGCATGATTTCCTGTTTCGTGTTTCTCCATGTCGCGGAAGCATTCAACGCCATTGTTTCCGTTTCACCGTTTTCCTTTTCCATTCACAAAAAAATTAAATTACGCAATAATACATATAGCAATGCACAGCGAACCGTTGGGGTCAACGACCCGTGCCCGCCATTGCAGCACATTTACCGAAACAAATCAATGATTCGCGGCAGCAAACTCCTCAAACAAAACGATGGCATCATAAAGCACCCCCGCAGCCCCACGGAAAGTTCCCGAGCCATTAGGCAGATTATCTACGGTATACCACTCATAGAAACCGTGGTTGTCAACGGCACGGCGCAGCATGGGTTGTACCTGTTCATACGCTTCGGCCATGAAACCGTAATGGATAAGTTGTTGAATCATCCGGCCGCCAAACCAATCCCAGTCGCCCCCATTCTGATAGCCATAAGGGTACATGCCCTTGTTTTTAAAACTGCCTTCGGGGTAAGTGGGATATAAGGTGAGCCCGATGGTTGCGGCACCGGATTGCTGGACGTTGGCCACCATCCGATCAAGCGCTTGCTTTACCTGTGCTTTTGATAACAAGCCCGCCTCGATGGCCACGGCCGTGCCCCCATGGTAGTAGACTTCCATTTCATCGAATCCATCGGGAAAGGGCGAACCATCCAAGTAGATGTGCGGGATGAACTTTTCGCGCTCGCCATCCCATAGATGGGCCATGCAGCGCGTAGCAATCTCGTCACGGATCGCGCTCCACTTCGGCCGCATATCCGGGCGTAACTCCATCAAATTGTCAAGCGCAATCAAAAACATGGCATTATCATAGATATCAATGGCGTAATGCGTACTGTCGGTGAGGTAAACACCCCAGGGATGTTCGGGTTGCACATCTCCCCAATCGGCCGTGGTAGCACCCCACAGCAAGCCGTAATTCCGGTCGTACCGATGCGCCATCAGGAAATCCATGGCCCGCTCCATGCGCCGGGCAACGGTTTGCCCGCCCACGGTATCGAGCAAAAAGGCATTATCCCCACTGCTCGCGATGTATTTGTACACCGCCTGCACCAACGAGCTTTCCTGGTCGGTCTCGACCGTATTCTTATGCCCGGCATAATGGGGTTCCAATGCGGAATAGATATAGGCATATCCAACACTTGCATCCTGGGCCCTATCCTTGGGGACAAACCCGTCGACGATGTTGCCGTCTTCGCCCTGGAGACGGAAAAACACGCGGAGATTTTCCTTGATGGTTTCAGCGGGGTGTAGCTCGGTGGCCAGTGTAATGAACGTATTGTAATCGCGGATCCATACCTCGGCATATCCATCGCCCGCGTTGAATCCCGAGCCCACGGTGGCCTGCGCCATGGATTTAACCGTTTGCATCAGCGTATCTTTGCTGATTTGAGCGGCCAACGCACGGTCGGCCTGCGAACGGGGCCCGCATGCGGTTATACCGAGCCCTACTGACAACATTAAAACTAACGCACTCTTCATTGTATATTCGTGTTTGCGTATTTCTTACTTAGTTGCATAATTGCTCACAGGTGGTGAGACTGCTGCACCCCAATCGGTGTTTGGTTCTGGTCCCATAACCAATTCAAGCTGCCCACCTTTAAGCAATTCGGATGCGGGGAACCAGCAATTCTCCAACGGCTTCCCATTGAGCCGAGCCTGCTGGACATAACGGTTTTTCTTAGAGGTGTTTTTAGCTATTATGGTAAAGCGTTCCCCCCGTCCGAAGCGCTTGCCAAGGTCGATATCCACACGCTCAAAGATGGGGCTGCCGATTTCGTAGATGGGATTTTCCCGGGCACCGCCGTCTATCTGGAATAACCCCAGTGCACTCATCACGAACCAGGCGCTCATCTGGCCCTGGTCTTCATCGCCGAGGTAAGCATTGGAAACGCCGTACCCATAGTAGCGGTCCATGATGGCCCGGCTCCAGTGTTGCGTAAGCCACGGTCTGCCCACCCAATTGAATAAATAGGCAAAATGCATGGACTGTTGGTTTCCCTGTACCACGGGGTAATCCCAGTATTGGTCGTTGGGGCCGTTGAACCGCCATTTATAGCTTTCCTCAAACCCCCATTGCAGCCGGCTGATGAACGTGTCCCGACCGATGAGCGTTGCCAGCCCGGGGATGTCCTGCGGCACAAAATAAGTCAACTGCCATGCATTACCTTCCACATAGTGCTTATTAGCACCCGATTTGAACGGATCGAAATCGGGGAACCAATTACCGGCAGCATCTTTCATACGGGCATACCCTGTGGCCGGGTCTATGGCGTTGCGCCACCATTGGCCCCGTTCCTGAAATTGCCGGTATTCGGCCTGCTTTCCCAGTGATCTGGCAAACTGGGAGACTGTCCAGTCATCATAGCTGTATTCCAATGAATTGGAAAACCTGCCTTCGTCATAAGGCACATAGCGGTGCTTGAGGTAAGTCACCAAATCGCGGTTGCCCGCCAAACCGCCGGCCACGCGTTCGGCAGGCGTGGTTTGCATTTTGTAGACGGCTTCGAATGCTTTCTGGGCATCAAAATCACGGATACCCATTTGGTATGCGCCTACAATCAACGGGATTTCATGCTCGGCGACCATCACCGGGATATACTCCATTCCGGCAGGCCCCTTGGCCAGCCAGCCGTTCGCATCATACATGGCCAGTTGGGAGCGCACCCAACGGTTCGACCATTCGGGCGTTACTAAATTCCAGAATTGGTTGAGGTTCCAAAAAGTATTCCAAAACGCATCACAGCCCAACGCTACATCATCTGGATTACTGAACTGTTGGACGCGTTCGTCCGCATCCCGCCATTTTCCGTCCACATCGCTGAAGATGTTCCGGCTGGCCAAACTACGGTACATGTTCGTATAGAACCGCATTTTCTCCCGACGGTCGTTACTGGTTACCGCAACACGCGCCAGCAGATCATTCCACAGGTCGCGCTGGTGCTTGCGCACGGCATCGAAGTCCCAGCCGAATGGTTTTGAAATCTCCGTCGCCAAATTAGCTGCGGCATTGGCTGTGCTCACATACGAAATAGCGGTACGCACCTGAACGATGGGTGACTGCTTCGTATTGAACTCGACATACATCCCCGCGGTTTCTATGGCCGTTGCATGAAGTTCGCCCTTGGTTTCAACCTGCCCATCCAACCAATTCCCCGCGCGAAGAATGGGCTGGTCAAATTCCATCACAAAATAAACGGTATAGGCTTGGTCGGCATCTTTTGACCAAACCCCAGGGGACAATTGCTTGCTGTATCCTTCCAACCGATAGGGAGACACTTGTTTCACATCCAGTTCTTCCACTTGATAGCCGTATTCTGCCGGAATGGTAAAATCGACCATCACACGGCCTGTGTCGGCATCGTGGTAGGTGTATCGTTGCAGGCTGGCGCGGGTGGTAGCCGTCAATTCCGCGGTGATGTCGTAATCCGTTAAGTGCACTTTATAGTAACCCAGCGGAGCCTGCTCGGAATCTTTATCGATCCGCGAGCGGTAACCCGAATCGGGATCGGACTGGTCCCCGATCTGCGTGGTCAGTACGCCGGTTACCGGGAAGGTGCCCAACCCGGCCATTGTCCATTCGTGGATATGGCTGAAGGTACCGATCGACTCGAACGTGGGGTCATAACCGGCCTGCCAGCCGCGGTTCTGGTTGTCGGGACTGATTTTCACCATACTGAACGGCATCCATGGGCCGGGAGCGATCATCCAGCGCGAATGAGCGGTACCCATCATGGTATTCACGTAATCGGCGGGCGTAATCAACGGCTGGGGTGTGCGTTCAATTTTGCCTCCGCCGATTGCCTCACCATCCAGAAACAATGCGTAACGGCTGGTTGTGCGGGAAGCTACGTGGGGCATGGGCACTTCAAAGCCATATTCGCCACGCTCGATACGCTCACTGAATGCGACCTTACCATCAATCTCGACCGTAAGCACGGGACTGTTCTTCACATGGGCCACATCGATGAGCAGGGGCTGATGGTGCCGGCCATCTTGCGCCACTTCATATTCGGCCGCTGCCACCCGCTTTACCAAGGCATCGCCCGGAGTGGCGATACGTGCATCCGAGGGACCCTCCAGGCGGATGTTGTCAAACACCGACCAGCCACCGATGAGCGTGGTTAACCTGATCTCATTATACCCGGCCTTTATGCTGCCCGCCGGTAAATCGATCACGACATGCTGGGTGTCCGCAGGTGTATACGGTCCTTTGGGTTCTTCCCTCCCGCTTCCGCCGCTCAATTGGTGGGTCCACGACTGGTTATTTACCGTAACTTTCAGTAAGGGCGGCGCCTGTTGTTCCGTATCGAGGATAGCTACGACTAACTTGCAAGCCCCATGCGGCGGGATTTCGTTCATCACGAAATAAGCTTGAAGGACGTGTGAGCGTATCCCGGCAGTTCGGCCCGTCCCGCCCCAGCCGTTGGCCGGGCCGGGCAGCACGTAAGGCCAATCGCTTTCGGGCGAAGAATGGCCTACGAGAAAAAAGCGGTCTTCGTAACCGAAATCATGCCCCACGAATTGGGTATATTCACCCGGCGCAAGCGCCATACCCTCCGGCGAACCGTCTTGCTGCCCGATTTGCCAGATGGTATGGTTTTGGCCGAAAGCGAATTGGACCATCGACCACAGGACCGCGGCCAAGACGCTTGATAAACGCATCGTTTTCTTCATCTACTAACCTCCGTTTACTCGGTGTAACCCGGATTTGGTTCGAGCGCAGGATTACGCTGTATCTCATCATCCGGAATAGGGTACAACAAATGGTCTTCCGTATAAGTGGCCTCAAAAGCGTTGCGATGCCCCACTACATCCACGAAGTTGATCTGCCCATTGTCTGTTACCGGGAATTGCCGCGTGCGCTGTATATCGAACCAGACGTGGAATTCAAAAATCAGTTCACGCAACCGTTCCTTCCATACTTCGGCCACGAATTGCTGTGGCGTTAAACCGGCCAAACTCGCTTTGACCTGTTCGGCCGACTGTTTCCAATAAGCACGTGCCCGTACCTGTGATAAGTAATCGACAGCCTCAGCCGTGACCCCTTCGGATAGGGCGATCGATTCGGCAGCGATGAGCAGTACATTGGCATACGTGTAGATGGGTAAGTCCTTTTCTGACGTCGCTGTTTCAAATGCGGCCTGTTCGTCATACCAAAGATACGGAGCTTCCTGGAAATTGACTACCGTACCGTTTGCCCGCGTAAACGAAGAATGGAAATATTGCTTCTCCTGTCCGCGCAAATCGTCGGTCGGGCTATAGGCAGCCAATAGATCATCTGTAGGCGCATAGGCATTGTTGGCGATGGCGTATTCCAATTCGGGGGAAATATTCGTGGGGAACGCCCACTGCGCGTACCCCGAAGTAGCGATACCTACCGTATACTCGAAATAATAGATGTGTTCGTTGGGTAGGTGATCGGCCAACCGCGCTTTGTTGTAGGCACTCGCCGTAGGAATAACGTTCCCCGACCCATCCCGGTCGTGCGGCGTAAGGCTAAAGACACCATCGTTGATTAATGAGCGGGCTTGTTGGGCCGCATCCGCGTAGTGGTTGGCTTGGAGCGGATATCCGCTCATGGTAAGGTAAACCTCGGCAAGCAAAGACTTAGCGATGCCATGGGTGATGCGGTTCCCGTTGCCGTCCATGGTCGTGTTCGGCAGGATACCCGACTGCACGGCATATTGGAGATCCTCCACGATCAAGGCATATACATCGCCAACAGCCGCACGTGCCACATAGAGGTTCTCCAAGCTTTCATAAGGCTCGGTGATCAACGGTACGCCGCCAAAGAAACGGACCAGGTAATAATAGTTCAATGCCCGGAAAAACCGCGCTTCCGCCTGTAGTTTATTGGCTTCCGCCTCGGCCAGACCGGGCGTTGTGGGTACATATTTGATCGCGTTGTTCGCCCGTGATACGCCGAGGTAAAGATCCCGCCATATCCCGCCGAGATAGCTCGACATGTTGACCGCATTCATGGTTAATTGCTGGGCGTGCTGCACATGCACTTCCTGCCCCTTATATTCATTATCGATCAGCCCCGACGTGTAGGGGCCAAACATGATCCGGGAACCGGAATACACCCCTCCGCTGAACAGCGAAGGCAAGCCCGACCGGTAAAGCGCATTGACAGCGTTATAGGCATGGTCAGGATTTTTGAAAAACTGGCTGGGGGCTATCTCATCTTTCGGTATTTCCGTAAGAAAATCCGAGCAGGAAGTTGCCAACGCCCCAACTGCAACTATAATGGTGATTAACTTCTTCATAATCTCGTATGTTATCGTTTAAAATTGGAAACTTGTGCCCAAGGTGAACGTGCGTGGATTGGGGTATTGGTGAAAGAAAATATTCTGCCCCCACTGGTCTCCTCCCCACGAGGTCGCTTCGGGATCGTAGCCCTTAAAGTCGTCCGATTTGATGAGAAACGCATTCTGCACACTCGCGTAAATACGCAGACCTTTGAGATTGAGTCTATTGAGCGACACGCCGCCGAAGTTATACCCCAACGAGATCAAGTTGCCCCGGATATATGATCCATCAGCTACCCAATGATCGTCCACCTCACTGTTCTGCCCCGTATAAGGGCCATTTCTGATCTGCTGGATCATGGTGTTCTGGTTATCTTCGGTCCAGCTATCGTAGAGAGTGGCCGCCAATCCGTTGGAGTAACCCGTACGGTCTTCCATGGAATGCGTGAATTGCTGGAGGATATCCACCCCGAACACGAATTGGACATCCACGGTGAGGTCGAAGTTTTTGTAACGTACATTGTTTACGAAACTGCCCATCCAGTCGGGAAGCCCGTTACCGATGATCTGCCGTTCGCTGCTCCGTTTCGCCACACCCGGTATCGCGCCCACGGCCGCTGCTTCGTCAGCTTCGTCCGTTCCCCAGATGCCCAAGCGCCGATAGCCCCAGAACGAGCTGAGCGGCTCGCCCACACGCAGGATGGTTTGGCTACCGGATACCCAGTTCGGCCCCGGGAAGATGTCTTCATCGTTTTCACCCAGCGCCTCAATGCGATTTTTGTTGAAGTTGAAATTGAGCGTGGACTGCCAGCCAAAGACATCATTGGCCACGGGCGTACCGCTTAGCATGAGCTCTATCCCCCGGTTGGAGACCGATCCGATATTGTCCCGCACACCCTGGAAGCCGGTTGAAGTGGGCACGGGCTTATCAAGGAGCAGGTCGGTAGTGAGCTTGTAATAATAATCGAAGCTCGCATTGAGGCGTCGGTTGAACAATGCGAGGTCGAAACCGACGTCGAACTGATTGGTCTTTTCCCATTCCAGGTTGGGGTTGGGCAACCGGTTGATATAGCTTTGCGATACGCGCGTACCGTTGAGCAATGTTGTACTGGTAGATATCGTTCCGAGCGACTGGTACGTTGGGATTTCCGTGTTCCCGGTGATCCCGTAGCTCGACCGGATTTTGAGTTCGTCCAGCCCTGCGGCATCGCTCAGGAACGGCTCTTCTGAAAGCACCCATCCCAGGCCCGCCGAAGGAAATATTCCGTACTTATTATTCTCGCCGAACCGGGAGGAGCCATCGACGCGGCCCGTCACGGTAAGCAGGTACCGGTTCTTGTAGCTATAACTGCCGCGCAAGAAGTAAGAATTCATGGCCCACTTATCGTGCGAGGAACCGGGTGCGCCGGGCTGGCTGGCCGATTGGATGGCGTTGAAGCGGAAGAAGTCGTCCGCAAACCCCTGCGCGGTAATCCAGTTACCTTGGTAAACGCGCTGCTGCCAGCTTAAGCCCAATACGGAGTTGATGCGGTGATCGCCGATTTCCGTATTGTAATTGAGGTAGGTTTCCTCTTGCCAGTAAAACGACTGCTGGTTTTCCAACCGGGCGGAGCCCAACGGTGCCGAAATATTGATCAAGTCAGTGGGACTGTACTCTTGGATATTCGTATCGTGCTTGTCAAAACCAAACTGCGTGCGCAAGTCCAGTCCCGGCAGTATGTGGAATGTGAGGTAAGCATTGCCGAACAGTTGCTGCCGCTTGCGGATACGATCCTGCGTCTCCAGCACATGCACAGGGTTGGGTATGGCTTCGAGGCCGTACAGGTCGGTGATCATACTGCTATTGGACCACGTGCCATCCGGGAATTTGACAGGGAATATCGGTGGCATCTCCAGCATGGACCGCCGGGGCATCTGGTGGCCCCCACCTTCTTCCGTTTCATTATCGCGGGTGTAATTAGCCAATAGATTGACGCCCAGTGACAACCAGTCTTTCGGCTTCGCGTCATAGGCAACTTTGCCATTTATCCGCTCCAGATCGCTGCGGAGCATAATACCCTGCATGTCGGCATAGTTGAGAAATGCGCCGAATGAAGAATTGTCGCCCTTGGTCTGCACGGAAAACTGGTGGTTATGCGACATCGCTGTCCGCGTAGCCTCCTCCTGCCAGTCCGTATCGTACAGGGGGTTGCCCTGTGCATCGAATAGCCGCGGGTCGTTGCGCGTGAAAGCGGGTATGTTGCTGGTGCGGTATTTCGAGTGGTTGGCAAACCCGCGTTCCAGCACTTCCATAAATTCGGCAGCATTGAGCACGTCGAGTTTACGGGGCAACACGCCCACATTCATGAACCCTTCGTATCCCACGATGGTTCCGTTGACACTAGCCCCCCTCCGGGTGGTGATCAGTACGACGCCATTCGCACCCCGCGCACCGTAAATGGCGGTGGAGGAGGCATCCTTGAGTACTTCCATGCGTTCGATGTCATTAGGGTTGAGAAATTGAATGTTTTCCATCACGACACCGTCGACAACAAACAATGGATTGGATGACGAGTTGATGGTGCCCAGTCCACGGATGAGGATACGCGGGCTGCTTGTCGGCGACCCTGAATTTAGAAAAACATTTACACCTGCAACCCGCCCTTTCAGGCCCTGCAAAGCATTTGTGACGGGGGCCTGCAACAGTTCTTTACCCGACACCAACCCCACCGAGCCGGTCAGGTCGGATTTCCGCTGTGTACCGTAACCGACCACCACCACTTCTTCCAGTTGCTGATCGACAGGCGACAGCAATACATCGATCGACTGACCAGCCGATACCGATACCTCCCGGGTTTCGTAGCCAAGGTAATTAAAAACAAGGATAGCGCCTGTTGAAGGCGCTTCGATACTGAACCTGCCCGACTGATCGGTGGTGGTGCCTGCATTGCTTCCTTTTAATGTGACGCTTACACCTTGTAAGGCCGGATTGTTCTGCGATGCGTCGGCCGACCGGACCGTACCCGTAGCCGTGAACGTGTCCTGTGCATGGCCCATCCATGGCAACAACGCCAGCATCATGGCAAAAAAACACGCGAATCGCATACTTTTTGCTTTTAGGATAATTAGATTTTGTACCATAATTCACAATAATTGGTGATTTAAAAGAATAACTATGTATACACATAAACAGGATAGTCAAAATGATTTCGGAATACATCTATATAAAACTCATAAAACCAATATTATATAACAATGTCTATATGTACATACATACAAATGTATGACTTTGTTTTAAAACACCAAATCATTTTTTTAAATTAGCTTACATTTTTATCCATTATGGCAAAATTGAACTTCAAGATCGATCATAAGAGCCCGATCCCATTGCACGTACAAGCGGAAAACCTGCTACGCAGACTAATCGAGACCCCGGAATACCAAGAGGGGAAACTGCTGCCCAATGAAGTTGACCTTGCCAAGCGGCTGGCCATTTCGCGGGCCACGCTGCGGCAGGCCATCAACAAGCTCGTTTTTGAGGAGTTGCTGGAACGCAAGAAAGGGGTGGGTACAAAAGTCGTTAAAAAGCGCTTCAGCTCGCGCTCCAACAACTGGCTCAGCTTTTCGCAGGAGATGGCCGCCCGGGGTATTCCGGTTAAGAATTTCGAGCTCCATATTTCCTGGGAAACCCCTAACGAGGGGTTAATGAGTTTCTTCGGTATCAGCCCGGATCAGAAAATCCTGAAGCTGGAGCGCGTACGGGGCGGACTGGAAGGCCCATTCGTTTACTTTATTTCATATTTCCACCCACGCATCGGCCTTACCGGCGATGAGGATTTCAAACGGCCATTGTACGACATCCTGGAGAACGACCACCATACCGTGGCGGATTTATCAAAGGAAGAAATCAGTGCGATGGTGGCCGACAAATTCCTTGCGAACAAATTGGACACCCAAGTTGGCGCCGCTATACTTTTCCGCAAACGGCATGTTTTTGACCAAGCCGACCGTCCGCTGGAATTTAACTTGGGGTATTACAAAGCGGACAGCTTTATCTATACCGTAGAAAGCAGGCGGCAAGGCGCACGCTGACCCTGTATGCACCCTGCTGCCGTCATTACTGTTGCTGCAATCAATCGACCTTTACGCGGTACAATTGCTGGTGCCACCCGTTCAATTCCGCTTCGGGCATCTTTACCACTTCACGGTCATACGTCATCAACCCGTTGGTTTCCACTTCCACATCGGTGGTCTGCGTATATACGGCAGCGGACAGACCCATGGGTATTAAGCGGGCTAGGTCGTTGACCAGCCCGCGGTAACGGCGCTTCAGCTCGTCTACATTCTTAAAGCTTTGGTACCCCCAATTGTCTTTATTCTGCCAGGTATGCCCCTCCACAGGCAGTCCCAATCCGCCAAACTCACCGAGCACCAAAATCTGCTTGTCGCCATACAATTCAGGGCGCGGCATCACCGCATCTGGATAGTTGTGGATATCTATGATATGCCCGGTTGGGAAGAAGTTGCCGCCGCTCGCACTATTCACCAAGCGTGAGGGGTCGTAAGCCACCGTCCACTCGGTGATTTCCTTGGTTTTGAACTGCCCCCACGCTTCATTGAAAGGCACCCATACCACAATGCTGGGAAAGTTGTGCAGCGCATCCATAATGGCTTTCCATTCCTTGCGGTAGATGGCTTCCGATGCGGCACTACGGTCCTTATCGTGCTGCCGTCCTGACGTGATACCCGGTCGCATATCCCAATGGTTGCCGCCCAGATCGCCACTCGGCATATCCTGCCATACCAGCATGCCCAGTTGATCGCAGTGGTAGTACCAACGGGCCGGTTCCACTTTGATGTGCTTACGGATCATATTGAAACCCATTGCTTTGGTCTTCTCCACGTCAAAACGCAAGGCTTCATCCGTAGGAGCAGTATATAATCCATCCGGCCACCAACCTTGATCGAGTGGCCCGTACTGGAACACGAATTGATTATTGAGCAGCATCCGTTGGATACCGTTTGCATCTTTGCCCATGGATATCTTGCGCATGGCAAAATAAGAAGCGGCTTCGTCGACAACCTTCCCTTTGCGCAATACGGCCACCTTGAGGTCATACAGCGCCGGTGATACCGGCGACCACAGCTCAGCATTGCTAATCTTCAAAGTGGCATCCGTACCAACAGCAACCGTCTCTTCAGCGACTTTCGCACCCTCTTTCCATGCGGATACCTGCACTTGGTCGCCTTCGCGCGCATCTGCCACCGTGGTTTGCACCGAGAGGGTGCTGTTGTCGATATCCGGAGTGTGCTTGGTGGCGGTAATGTGGGTTTCGGGCACTCCTTCTAACCATACCGTTTGCCAGATGCCCGTAACGGGCGTATACCAAATACCGTGTGGCCGAACCACCTGTTTGCCATTAGGTTGGGGGCCGTCATTTGTAGGGTCCCATACGCCCACAACGATTTCCTGTTTGGCACCTTTTGCCAAGTGTGGGGTGATGTCGATGGAAAAAGGGTCGTATCCGCCTTCATGCGCACCAGCCTTCTGGCCGTTCACGTATACCTCGCATTGCCAATCGACCGCACCGAAATGCAAGAGGACCCGCTGTTTGCGGATTGCCTTGTCGATCGTAACGGTCTGCTTATACCAAAGGGTGCTGTCCTTTCCAACTGTTCTGCCCACGCCCGAAAGCGCCGACTCAATAGCAAAAGGCACCAGCAGTTGGCCATCGTAGTTGCCGGGGGCAGCGCCCAGCTTACCCGCCACAATGGCATAGTCCCAAAGGCCATTCAGGTTTTGCCAATGTGCGCGCACCAATTGCGGTCGCGGATATTCGGGCAACGGTTTCGCCACATCGATGTGGGTAGCCCAGGGCGATTTGATTTTGTCGCCCGCGGGCCGCCACGACGGTGATTCCTGTGCATTCAGCTGTCCAAGCTGCATGCAGGTGAAGAAGAAAAGGAAGGAATAAATCGTTCTCATCATTGTATCTGTGCTTATTGTTGGTGTACTTTTTGCGAAAATACGGACAATGCTACGCAAAATAACAGACAATTGCATATTTTTCATTCGGTTGTTCTTCTCACTATTTCCAATACATAACCTTAGCAGCAACGCATGCCGGCCCAAACCCTCTTATGCAAGCGTGCGTTCAACAGCTCCCCTGTTTATGTTATTTTTTTGTAACTTTTTAACGTGTCCCACACAGAAAATGCCATTTTTTTCGTTTTTTTGTAGCAAACGGCAGGTAATATTAGATGTCCACCGCGATAACAAGAGAAATATACGCAAAATTATTCTTCGCCATCTTCTTTGCGAAGATGGCCATCTCCACTGCCCCTATTTTTGTACACGGTTTTGACAAGGAGGCGTTGTTACAGGTTGTTTTACAGCTCGAAATAGAAAACAACAATGGTAAATCCGGACTGGGTGACCCTGTGAAGGATATTTTTGCCAAAGGTTATTTCAAACTCGCAAGTGCAACCAGCCTCCAGCCGCCGGCCGACTACACGATCGAAGCAAATTTCGTCACGGACGACGCCCGGCACATCCGTGCTTTTTATCCATCTGTACCCACCCCGCCTCCAAACGGCCTCATGTAAGCCTCTATCCCATCAGTCGATGGGCCATTTGATGAGTAACCATTTACACGTAATTTCAATGCCTATATGGTCGTGCAGTAGTATGCATACCTAAAGCAACCTTTCGTGTACAACGGTTACAAAATGAACAACTTACGATTTACACATATTTACTACTATGTTTGGTACACGTACGTCTGCGTTCTTGAAATTATCAAGGCGCGACTTGAAATACGATTTGCCGGCGAGTGTTGTGGTTTTCCTTGTCGCCCTGCCATTGTGCTTGGGGATAGCGTTAGCCTCTGGGGCTCCCTTATTCGCCGGATTATTAACAGGAATTATCGGCGGCATCGTCGTCGCTTCACTCAGCGGCTCTCAGCTTAGCGTAAGCGGGCCTGCGGCCGGGCTCACGGTCATTGTATTGGGCGCCATTGAACAGTTGGGTGCCTTTGAAACCTTCTTATTGGCCGTTTTGCTGGCTGGATTAATCCAGCTCGCATTGGGCATCATCCGCGCAGGGATGATCGGCAACTATTTTCCATCGTCGGTCATCATCGGCATGCTGGCGGCAATTGGCATCATCATTATACTCAAGCAGCTGCCCCACGCAGTGGGATATGATTCCAGCTTCTTTGGGGAAGAGAGCTTTGTTCAGCTGAATAACGATAATACGTTTTCTGCGCTGCAGAAAGCCTTCGGCGCAATCAACTACGGCGCCTTCATCATCTGTGCGATTTCGTTGGCCATTTTGATCGTGTGGCCAAGGTTCAAGAAATTGACCATTATACCAGCACCGCTTGTAGTGGTTATTTTGGGTGTACTGTTGGGTCTGCTTTTTGTTGGCAGTGGTTTCGAGCTGGCTCCGAATCACCTTGTCGTTATCCCCGTCGTCAATTCCTTCAATGAATTTTTAGGGCTCTTCACCTTCCCCGATTTTACCCAGATAGCCAATCAGGATGTGTGGATGGCAGCGATTACGATAGCGATCATTGCTAGCTTGGAAACGCTGCTCAGTTTGGAAGCCGTGGATAAAATAGATCCATTCAAGCGGGTCTCCCCTACCAACCGGGAGTTAATGGCACAAGGCGTGGGCAACATGACCTCTGGCTTGTTGGGTGGCTTGCCGCTAACAGCGGTCATTGTACGTTCGTCTGCCAACGTAAACGCGGGCGGAAGGTCCCGGCAGAGTGCCATGCTTCATGGATTATGGCTCATCCTGGCCGTGTTGCTTATTCCCGCCATCATCAACCTCATCCCCCTCGCGTGCTTGGCGGCCATCTTACTCCATACCGGCTACAAGCTGGCGCAGGCATCCACGTTCAAACGCATGTGGCACAAGGGATTGGATCAGTTCATCCCGTTTATGGTAACCATCGTCGCGGTGGTATTCACCGATCTGCTCACCGGTGTGGGTATCGGCCTATTGGTAGCCATGTTCTATATCCTGCGGAACAATCTTTCCAACGTATTTGAATTTACAATAAAAGAAAATGAGGAAGGAGCCAAAATAACCTTTACCTTAGCCGAAGAAGTGACATTCCTTAACAAGGCGGCGATACAGAAGGCGCTATACGGCCTCCCCCGGCGTATAAACGAAATCATCATTGACGGATCGCAGAGCCGCTTTATCGATAAAGACGTGATTGAAGTCCTCCGGGATTTCGAGCAACACGCGGTAAGCAAAGGGAATTCTATCGAGCTGGTGGGCATTGTAAACAAGAAAAACGTCCCCAATATCAGGCGCTTTACGCAAAGTATCCTGCAAAACGATTCATTGAAACGCAGGTCGGTAAAACGACCTTCAAATACAATCCAATAATTATAATAAGCTATGTTCAAAAAACAATTAAATAACCCCGAATTAAAAGCGAGTTTCGAAAAAATCCTTGCCGGCAATGCCGAATGGGTCAAACAAGTGGAAGAGGATACCACCGGCAAATTAAAACAACTAGCCGAGGGGCAAAGCCCCGAGTTACTTTGGATCGGGTGCGCGGATAGCCGCGTACCGGCCAACCAGATCACTAACACACAACCGGGCGAGGTTTTTGTGCACCGCAATATCGCCAATATGTGCGTCCATTCGGACATGAATATGCTCAGCGTGCTTGACTATGCGGTAAACGTATTGAAAGTGAAACACGTCGTGGTAGCCGGACATTACGGGTGTGGAGGTGTAGCGGCCTCGTTGAGCAGGCAGCAATTCGGCATTATAGACAATTGGCTTTGCCACATCAAAGATGTATACCGCTTCCATAGCGAGGAGATTGACGCCATAACGGATGAAAAGCAAAAGGTAAACCGACTGGTTGAACTCAATGTGGCCGAGCAGGTTTTCAACCTGTGCACCACCTCCATCGTGCAGAATGCATGGAAAGAGCGCAACGACCTGGCCGTACACGGCATGGTCATCGACATCGCCACTGGCAAATTGATTGACCTCGATATTACATTTACGGATAGCGTGGGGTTGGGCAAAGTGTTTGCCTATAAATAAACAGCTCGAAAGCTAAGGGCGTCTGCCAATCGGTAGACGCCCTTCCTATTTATTCCACTCCTAAGAACGGATACCGGTAGTCCGTTGGCGGGTCGAACGTTTCCTTGATGGTTCGTGGCGATACCCAACGCAGCAGGTTAATCATGGACCCCGCCTTATCGTTGGTACCCGAGCCCCTCGCCCCGCCGAATGGCTGCTGGCCTACCACAGCACCCGTACATTTATCGTTGATGTAAAAGTTGCCCGCCGCATTGCGCAGTGCGTGGGTCGCTTGGCTAATGGCGTACCGGTCTTGTGCGATTACCGCCCCGGTGAGTGCGTATATGGACGTGCTGTCGATGACTTTCAGCGTTTCTTCCCATTTTTCATCGCTGTATACATACACGGTCAGTACCGGACCGAATAGCTCTTCGCACATCGTTACGTAATCGGGCCGTTTGGCCTCGATTACCGTGGGGTGGATGTAATACCCTTCGCTCTTGTCGTACGTGCCGCCCACCACAATCTCAGCATCGCTGTCTTCCTTCGCCTGGTCAATGTATTTCGCCAGTTTATCGAACGATTTCTCATCGATGACCGCATTGATGAAGTTGGTGAAATCGTCCGTTGGGCCGATTTTGAACGACTTAACATCCGAAATGATCAACTCCTTCAACTCCGGCCACAGCGATTCGGGAATGTATACGCGTGAGGCCGCCGAGCATTTCTGCCCCTGGTACTCAAACGCGCCCCGCACGATAGCAGTTGCCGAGGCCTTGATATCGGCGGATGGGTGCACCAATATAAAATCCTTCCCGCCCGTTTCGCCCACAATACGGGGGTATGAACGGTACCGGTGGATGTTTTCGCCAATCGTCTTCCAGATGTGCTGGAATACAGCGGTAGATCCGGTAAAGTGAATCCCAGCAAAATCGGGATGCTTGAAAATGACCTCACCGGCCGCCGGTCCATCCACATACACCAAGTTGATAACGCCGTCTGGTACGCCCGCTTCGCGGAATACCTCCATGAGCACATTGGCCGAATAAACCTGTGTATTGGCCGGTTTCCACACTACCACATTGCCCATCATCGCAGCAGAGGTGGGTAGGTTGCCCGCTATGGCGGTGAAGTTGAAGGGGGTTAGTGCAAACACGAACCCTTCCAACGGCCGTTGCTCCACACGGTTCCAATTGCCCCTTGGCGAAACCGGTGGCTGCTGCCTATATATCTCACTCATGTACTGTACATTGAAGCGCAAAAAGTCGACAATCTCACAGGCGGAATCAATTTCTGCCTGGAATGCGCTTTTTGACTGCCCCAGCATCGTCGCCGCATTGAGCTTATACCGATAAGGGCCGGCGATCAGGTCGGCTGCCTTCAGGAATATGGCCGCGCGCTGTTCCCAGGGCAGATTTTCCCAGTCTTCCTTAGCTGCCAACGCGGCATCGATGGCTGCTCGTACGTGGGTTTGGTCACCTTCGGAATAGTACCCCAAAGTATGTTTGTGCTGGTGGGGGGGATGGATGGAGATCTTCTGGTCCGTACGTACCTCCTTGCCCCCGATATACATCGGAATGTCTACTTCCTGGGCGAGTGCGGCCTGGATGGCCTGCTGCAACAGTTTACGTTCATTGCTTCCCACGGCGTATGACAAGATCGGCTCATTGACCGGATCGGGTACATTGAAAAATCCTTTTAACATTGTTCATTCATTTTGTGTGATGCTACAAAACTACCAAAACCCGGAAGACTCTGCAATTTATTTGGCGCCTAATCCCGGCACCGTCGTAAAACTTTAGCCAAAAGTTACTACTTTTACGTTATGCGTCCACTCCGCTCCTTGTTATTGGCACTGGTTGCTGTTACCATCGCACTAGCCACCCACGGTCAGGGTAATTGGCCGCATGGCCGATTGACCGTCGCACCCGATGGCCACTACCTGCAATATGAAGATGGGAGCCCGTTTTTCTGGCTCGGTGATACCGCTTGGGAGCTGTTCCATCGCTTGACGAAAGAAGAAATCATCCGATACCTCGACAACCGGATGGAAAAAGGATTCAATGTAATCCAGGCCGTGGTACTGGCAGAAATGGACGGGCTGTACCGACCCAATCAATATGGTGATATCCCATTGATTGACCAAGACCCCGAGAAACCGAATGAATCGTATTTCCAGCTGGTGGATTACGTGGTTCAATCGGCTTGCGATAGAGCCCTCTTCATCGGATTACTGCCGACATGGGGCGATAAGGTGACACGTATGTGGGGTGGTGGGCCCGAGGTGTTCACAACCGAGAATGCCTACAAATATGGTCATTGGCTCGGCCAGCGCTATATGGAAAAGGAAAACATCATCTGGATACTGGGCGGCGACCGGCCGGCTATCCACGATTCGGTGGATACCCGCCCCATATGGCGCGCCATGGCACGGGGTATTCTCGAAGCTACGAGTGGCAAGGCCCTTATCTCTTACCACATTTCGGGCGGCGCGTCTAGCTCGCAGCAGATCCATGACGAACCGTGGCTACACATAAACATGATGCAATCCGGCCACGGGTCGGGCCACGACGTTCCGGTATGGGACTGGATAACACGCGACCGCGCCATGGTGCCCACCAAGCCTACGTTGGATGCCGAACCCAACTACGAGGACCACCCCGTAAACCCCTGGCCGCAGTGGGACCCCGAAAATGGATATTTCGATGATTACGACGTACGCAAACAAACCTACCGCTCCGTATTTGCAGGCGCATGCGGTGTAACCTACGGGCATCATAGCATTTGGCAGTTCTGGAGCGCACGGGAAGAAAAAATCAACCATGCGAACCGGTACTGGACCGAAGCGCTGGATCGACCGGGGGCTTTCCAGGTCGGCTACTTGCGGCAGCTTATCGAGTCGCGTCCATCTGCCCACCGCATACCCGACCAAACCATCATCGTAGACGGACAGGGAGAAAAGGGACAGCATATCCGGGCGTTTAGGGATGATGCGGGCAGCTACCTCATGGCCTACATCCCACAGGGGCGCACCATCACCGTGGATGTATCGTCGCTAAAAGCCGGGGCATTACGGGGCTGGTGGTTCAACCCCGCCACGGCACGGACCATCGACATGGGCACGCTAAGCCATACCCGCCCTTTGGAACTGACAACGCCCACACAGGGTTTCGGCAACGACTGGGTATTGGTGATCGATCATAAAGCGGCAAGATATTCCATTCCTGAATTTTAGAAGGTCGTCACATCCGCCAATAGGCTAGATAGTAAGTAAACGCAATCGCCCATTCACGGAGAAAATGTACGCCAATCGAAATCAAAAAGGCGAGCGAAATTGCAGCAAACCATCGTATGGCGAATACCTTTTTGATAGCCAGCAAGGTATATGGATAAACGCAAAGGGCAAATAGCGTCAAGAAAACCCAACCATCTACCGTAGAAAACAACGGCGCGCCGGTAAGCCATCGCCACCCAATACCGACGATTTCCAGAAGAATCGGCACTACCGTAAAGAATAAGAAGAAATAGCTCCAAAAATGCACGCTGTACACGAAATGTTTGACGTAATAATTCCGCTTCTGAAAGAGAAAAAACACCATCGTCAACATCGCGAAAACCGGTATCAGCCAAAAGAAGAGCGATTTTTGGGCACCCTCAAGCAACGTGTTGAAACGCAAGGTACCCGCTGCCTCACTCAATTGCATCAGTGAAGCCTTTGCAAGCACCCGCTCTTCCAAACCAGCCACGTAATAATCGGCCGCGCTTAGCTTATTCTGCGGCAAAACGTACCGGTAACCGCCGATAAAGAATAATATATTGAGCCAAACAAACATCGTTATTGGTTTGATATGGCTGTTTATACGACCCTCAACGAATTCATTGGTTAGATACCCCGGGTTAAAAACTAACTTGGGGATGTCTTTGAACAACTTGAAGTCAAAATGGGAAAAATCCTTAAATACGCCGACGACAAGACGCTTTAAGGACCAATCATCCAACCGAAAGGCCTTTTGGCCACAAGAGGAGCAATACTTACCTGTTAACGTATGGCCACAATTGGTGCAGGTTTGTCCCATGGTAATCGTCCATTGTAATTGTAAGGCGTAAACTTAAATAAATCCGCGGCAACTTGCAATTGGCCAAGTAGAAAAACACGCCGCTACTTGAGTTGGGGAATGACTTGTGAAGCCAGACCTACACCTGTGGCCATCTAGGTCTTAGTGGAACCTAGTGTTTACAGGAACCCAAGAATACACCGTTTTAGGTATTGCCAGCCTGATTATTCGCAGATAGCTTTGCCCTATGCAACGATGGTTCCTTAATCATCTTCATAACTATTAACTGTTTCTATTTATTTGCCATTACTATGGAAAAACTACTTTTAGATTACCGCTTCGGTCCCTGCTTATACTTCATGGGCGAGGTTTTCTCATCCTTCACTAACCACCCTTTTTCAACTGCCGCGTTCAGCGTGCCGGTGGCACTGGGGTAATTATAACCATAGGTGTTGCGGCAATGCTGCTGTACTTCGGGCACATCTCGCGGAGTTTTGAAATACCCCGACGGGATCAGTTCCTCTTCCAATAGGTCAATCAACTTCGGGTCTTTGAACAGTTTTAGGTAGGCGTCTGAGCCGTGTGCCTTGTGGAATTTGATGAGTTGCGCCTTTAGTTTTTCAGCGGAGGGAAGAGGTTTGTCGAAGTTGAAGAAGGTAGGGAGGGCGATCTTCGTCAGATTATTTTATCTTTGCCTATGACCAAATCTCAGCAACCTAGTGTAGGCAAGTTCATTGATCCGCTCTTGGACTTCAGCTTTAAGCGGATATTCGGTACGGAGCCTAACCAGGATCTCTTAATTGCCTTTCTGAATGGCGTCTTCCATGGCCGTAAGGACATCAAACGTTTAGTCTACAATAAAAATGAACACGTGGGTGATACTGATGAGCTTGGTAGCGTCATTTTCGACCTCACCTGTACAGCCAGCGATGGTGAGCAATTCATCATCGAGGTGCAGCGTACGGCCCAAATTAACCTGAAACGCCGGATGCTGTATTATGGAAGTAAACTGATTTCCGATCAGGCTCCCAAAGGCAGGCGGAAAGAATGGGATTACGCGATCCCCGAAGTATACGTCATCGTACTCATGGACGGGTTCGCCATGCCCGGCGGCGGCCATGACGACCGGTACCTGCACGATATTTGCTTGTGTAACAGGGATACGGGCGAAGTTTTTTACGATGACCTTGGGTTTATTTACCTAGAGTTACGTAACTTTGCCAAAGAGGAGTCCGAGTTGGAGACAGATCTTGATGGTTGGTTGTATGTGCTGAAGAACATGAGCAAGCTGAACAAGATACCGCTCTATCTACGGAAGCCGATTTTTGAAAAGCTATTCAATATTGCTGAATACAGCAAATTGACAAAGGAGGAGAAGGAGATGTATGATACGAGTCTGAAACGTAAGTGGGATACGGCCGGTGCGCTTGAATATGCCCGCAGGGAGGGTGAAGAAAAAGGAATTGAAAAAGGATTTGAGAAAGGTGCCAAGCAGAAGAGCTACAATGTGGTAGCCAATCTTATACAGCAGTTGGGCTTTGATGATGCGGCTGCGGCCGGAGTAGCGGAAGTCTCGGTTGACTTCGTGCGCAAGGTTCGTGCTGATTTAGCCAAGAAGAAGAAATAGCGGAGACCTACAGTTCTTTCTTTCACTTCTTCCTCACGTAGGCAAACACCTTCTTTTTCGAGACCTTGCCCCCTTGGTTGTTTTGGTGGTTTCTCTTTTCTCCAATTCCTTATCTACGTATTTCGCCAACAGCTCATAAAGCCTCCCCGACTCCAGGATCAGGTCATGATCCCTGGCAAAGTCAGTTATCATCTGCCCCACGAGATGCTCAGTGTCAAAATAGTTGGTTTTTAGCACGATATGGGCGATGGTGTCACGCTCGTACTTCCGGGTCTGCTCGACCGGCTTTTGGGGCACCTCTTCTTCCGACCGGAAATATCCAAGACCTTTCCCTTCGTATTTTTTGTAGAAGGCTTTTATGGTAGGTTGATTCTTAAGGTTCGCGGGTAATGAATTATCAAACGCAAAGAAATGAGACAAATCGATTCTAAAAGGTTTACAGATTTTATCTAAAATTTCAGCTGAAATTGGCAGTGTGGCACTGTAGTAACTTTTTATCGAACTCCTTCCTATGTCACAAAGCACGGCCAGACCTAACAAGGTTAATCCAGAAGAACATAATAATTCTTCGATTCTAGAAGTTATTTTTTGAGCTAATACTTTGTTGACTACTTTTCCCAAAATATGACTAAATAAAATTCATACATTTTTTACTAGATACTTTTTGGTTTTTACACACAGTTTATTTTTTGTCATGAAATTATTTGTGTAAAAAAAGACAAGATTCAATTCATTTGTATTCCGGGATATAGTATGCCGGAGCTGATAAAGAGATAGTTTCAATTTTTAAGAAGAGGTATTACTTAAAGTCTTACACCCCGTTCTCAAGCCGAGTGGTAAGGCAGCAGAATTATACCCCGACACGATCAACAAATAGCACTTTTTATAGAGGAATATAGCCAAAATCGCTTAGCAACACAACTCTTTGGACCTAAAAGTCGCAGCCTTACTTTACCGGCGAGAAATTCCATACAACCCTTGGCTTGGCAATCCTTTATTGGTCAAAA
>NZ_JBHEUZ010000007.1:0-36578 GCF_041925275.1 Parapedobacter sp. 2B3
CTCGGCGATGTTCTACATCAAACAGGTTTTCGGCATCGGCCTCAACGCACGCAGCTATGGCGAGCTGGCCGGGATGGTGCAGTTCAACTTCTCGGGCCTGGGGCTGGGTTACAGCTACCAGTTCAACCCGGGCAGCGAGCCGCTCAACCGTCGCATCGGCAACACGACCCACGAGATAGGGCTCAGTTACCGGTTCGATAGGGCCCTGGGGCTGCTTTAGGTACCCGCTACGGTTGCAATGCTTCCAGGCTCGCCAGTTCTGCCGTCAATTCCTCATCAGTAAACGAATGGTCTCGCAGCTTGCCATCGAAATAATCCTGGTACGCTGCCATATCCACAAAACCATGGCCGCAAAGATTGAAAAGGATGGTTTTTGATACCCCTTCTTCCTTGGCACTGTTGACCTCTCGGATAACTTGGGCGATTCCATGGTTCGCTTCGGGGGCAGGGACAATCCCTTCGGCCTTGGCAAACAAAATACCGGCCTCGAAACATTCCAATTGCTGGATAGCCTGCGCTTCGATAAGCCCGTCCTTGAGCAACTGGCTGCATAGCACGCTGGCTCCATGGTAGCGTAATCCCCCGGCGTGGATGGCGGCGGGTGTAAAGGTATGCCCTAACGTATACATGGGCAGCAGTGGGGTATATCCTTGGGTATCGCCAAAATCGTACATGAATTTCCCCTTGGTGAGCTTGGGGCAGGAAGCGGGCTCCACGGCTACGCAACGCAAGGATTTACCTCCTATTTTATCTTGCAGGAATGGAAAGGACAGGCCTGCGAAATTAGATCCGCCGCCCAATGGCGCTATGATGACATCAGGGTAGTCGCCGGCATACTCCAATTGTTTCTTTGCTTCCTGGCCGATGATGGTCTGGTGGAGCAAGACATGGTTGAGCACAGAACCCAATGCATATTTGGTGTGTTCGTCGCCCACGGCCATTTCGATGGCTTCCGAAATAGCCAGACCTAAGCTACCGGGTGTATCGGGATTGGCTGCGAGTGCATCGCGACCCGCTTGTGTATGATTGGTTGGCGATGAATGGACCGTGGCACCAAACGTGTTCATCAGGATTTTGCGGTAAGGTTTCTGGTCGAAGCTAATGCGCACCATGTAGACATCACAGTCGATCCCGAAATGGCTGCAAGCGAAACTCAATGCGGTTCCCCATTGACCGGCACCGGTTTCGGTGATGATGCGCTTGATTCCAGCTTGTTTGTTATAGTACGCTTGTGGGATGGCTGTGTTGGGCTTATGTGAGCCACTGGGGCTTGTTCCTTCGTACTTGTAGTAAATCTTACAATCGGTTCCCAGCGCCTTTTCCAGGTTGGTGGCCCGGATCAAAGGCGTAGGACGCCAGATGCGGTAGGCTTCCTGTACTTCTTCGGGAATATCAATATACCGTTCTGTAGATACTTCCTGCTCGATGAGTGCCATGGGGAAGATCGGAGCGAGGTCGTCCGGACCTACAGGCTGCTTCGTGGCTGGGTGGAGTGGCGGCAGCGGCTTGTTGGGCATGTCGGCTACAATATTATACCACTGGGTGGGCATGTCGCGTTCGTTCAGAAGGATTTTCTTTTCCATGTATTTATATGTTTATTACTGAATTAGGTGTGCGGGACTAATGTACAAACTTTGTCTTAATTTTTCATTTTCCCTGTTGACCTTTTGATGTCTTTTCCGATAGGTGTTTAGATAGCTAATCTTTTAAACACATTTAAAATCATTTCTGATGATGAAAGGAACCGTAAAACAGTATCAGATCAGGTACAAGGAGGGCATCAAGGCCAATCAGACCGAATCGTTTGATTTTGCACTGCCCGAATTGCGGATCGGGCGCGATCCGGACAGTGAAATCCGGTTCGATCCTGAGCGGGAGTTGGCCGTAAGCCGGCAGCACGCCCGTATTGTGCGGCAGCCCGATGGCCGGGTGACGATTGAAGACAACAACTCGCGGAACGGACTGTTCGTCAACAATCGCCGTGTTTCCGGCACGACGGAATTGCGGCCCGGCGACGAGGTGAAACTCGGAAAAAACGGGCCGGCATTTGTTTTTGACCTCGACCCACGGCCGGTGCCTGCTGTGATGCCCACGCAGGTCATCGATATCCCGGCGCCGACCACCTCGCTTGATACCCAACGGGTAACGGACTATGTGCCGGCAGGCCGCCGAACGGGAAGGACGAATTGGTGGTATGCGCTACCCATTGTTTTTCTGCTGGTCGGTGCAACGGTGTTGTGGACGGGCTTTACCAAAGAGACCAATGTGTCGAAGATGGTGGGCGATGGCGAACTGGATATCCAGATTTTCCCGCTGCAGGCCATGATGCCGGCAGCCTATAAGGTCTATGCCAACCCGGCAGCGCTGGACGGACGCTTCTATTTCTGCAAAGTGGTCGTAGACAATAAAGGTAGCGGCGAGCTGCGGGACGTGAAAGTAGACTATTCGGTGCCCGGTTACATCGACTGGACCACAGCAGATGAAGTGAAGTACATCTTGCCGGGCGGGGCATCCGTGGTGACCATCTACCCGCAGTTTCCCCAACGCATAGTCGAGAAGACCACGCAGTCGGCCGAGCGGATGCAGATACGCATCACGTATATGAACGGTGGGAAACCGGATAAATATGAAAAGACGTATCCTTTCCAGATGCTGAGCCGGAATGATTACCTGTACACCAACATCGCGTTCAGTGAAATCAGGGGGCAGCAGGATTTAGAGGACAACAACGATCTGGCTCCGGTATTCATCACTCCGCAGGATCCAATCATTAAATATTATACCCAGCAAGTACAGGAAAAGGTGTTGGGCGGTGCTACGGCAGGCGTAAGCCAAAATCCGCAAGAAGTGGTGAGGTTTATGTTGGGCGTATATGAAGCGACCCGGCGTACCGGCATGGTGTATAGCGGCACCAGCGGTGCGCAGCAGGAAATTGGCGATATTGTGAGTACGCAGCAGAAGGTGCGGCTGCCTCGCGAGGTCGTTACCGGCAATACCGGCTTGTGCATCGAGATGGCTTTCCTCTATGCGAGTGTCTTCGCTAGCGAAGGGTTGGACCCCGTGATTTTCTTCGTCCCCGGCCATGCCTATCCGGGGGTGCATGTAAATGGCCAGTATTACGCCATCGAGGCCACGGCGGTGGGTGGTGCGGGCCTGGGGTATATCGCCACCGCCGACCAAGCCTTCCAGGCGGGCATGAAGCAGCTCAACGAGTTTATGCAGAAAGCCCAGCAAGGTGTGCCCGGCTACGCCATGATCAACGTGAAACAGCTGATCAACAGCGGCGTGCATCCCATGGAGCTCACGGATGACGCCTTTATGCGCGTGAAAGTGGACCAGTTGGCCCAACGGATGGCCGTGGGTGGTCCGCTGGTATTCCAAAAAACGGAGCAGCAACAACAATTGTAAACCAATCAGCAATCGAAAACGAAATGAAGAATTTAATTCTTGTGGCTATCCTCATGGTGGTCGCCACGATGTGGGCATGGGGTCAGCAAACCATTAAGGAACCTATGATATTTAATAGCGATGTACACATTGACTCGGCGGGAAACGCCACGTTTGTTATTTCCGGCAAGCTCAATGCCATGCAATGGCAGTGGTGGAATTATTCGTATGGCACCGGAAACGCCTCCAACCTGAAACGGAACATCGAGAAGTCACTGAGCTCGCTACACCTGTACGACTTCACGTATGAGCCCAATGAAATGGACCGTAGTTTTAAACTGACCTACAAAGCGAAGGGTGTGGTGGAGTACCTTGGCAAAGACAACTGGTTGGCCGAGCTCGGCCTCCGCGAAACGCAACCCGTGAAGATTACGGAAAACAGTTTTACGGCTACGCTTTCACAGCAGATGGGGTATAGTGTGCTACAGACCAACATGCGGGTAACGCTGCCCGCCGACGTGACCGGGATGGCGTTTGACAAAGATGAGTTTAACTACGTAACCATCCAATACAAGCGGCCCACGGAGAGCGTGATGGAGGTAGGTGATGCCGGTATGAAAACTGCCGGATACTCACTGCTTGGCGCCGGATTGCTGGCGATGGTTGGATTATTGGTGTTACGCCGGCAGTCGCATCTATGAAAGCGTTGGCCAGGTGGTTTCGAACAGGTAGGGACCATCACCCCCAATTGGCTACACTGGAAGGTGCCGGCCATGTTGGGACATTGGGAATCCAGATTGCCACCGATGTGGGTAATGTGCGGTCCAACAATGAGGACCGCGCCGTGGCCGTGTATCCCCATGACGAGCGCATGCGCGGGGAGCATGGGGTGATGATGGTGTTGGCCGATGGTATGGGTGGGCACGACGCCGGCGAAGTTGCCAGCGGAATGGCCGTGGAGCGCGTAGCGCAGCAGTTTTTCGGAGGAAAGGGAAGGGTGCTGGACCGGCTTAGGGAGGCCTTCCATGCCGCCAACGTGGAAATATATCAGGCGGGGCAGGGGGGAACACATCAACGAATGGGTACGACCTGCACAGCGGTGGTTGCCGTTGGCGACACATTGTGTATCGCCCATGTGGGCGACAGCCGGGCCTATCATTGGCGCGAGGGTCAATTAACACGGTTGACCGTGGACCAGACGTATGTGCAATACCTCATACAAAAAGGCACACTGGCGTACGAAGAGGCGATTAAACACCCCGAAAGGAATATCTTGATGCAGGCGTTGGGTACTGCGGCCACGGTGGCGCCCGACGTGTCGCGTAAAGCGGGCTATGCCGCGCCGGGTGATGTCATTTTCCTCTGCTCGGATGGGTTGTATGAGTACCTATCGGACGACGAAATTGTAACCTACCTGAACGACGAGGCCCAACGCGGCAGGGTCGCCCAAGAAATGGTCGACGAAGCCAAGCGCCGCGGGGGACACGACAACATCACGGTATTGGTCGGTCAGATACAACCTTGGGAAAAAGGGGCAGTGCTGGAAAACACGCGTGAACTTACCGAAAATCGGGAGCCAAATCCGTAAAACCATGATTGGAAAGACCATACAGGGCTATCGGGTGGACGCGCTTCTGGGTGAAGGGGGTATGGGTAAGGTATACCTGGCCACCGATCTGGCATTGGATCGCAAAGTAGCCATCAAGAACCTCAACGCCAATTTGGCGTACGATACGACTTTTTTGGAGCGCTTCACGAATGAAGCGCGGATATTGAGCAGGCTATCGCATCCCAATATCGCCTTGCTGTACAATTACATCCAAGTAGGCAGCGACCACTATATGGCGATGGAATACGTGGAAGGCGACGACATGGATACCTATGTGCGCAACTATGGCGCGGTATCGCCGGCGCAGTTGGTGCCTATCTTGACGGTGCTGCTTGACGGCTTGGGCTATGCGCACGGAAAAGGGGTGTTGCACCGCGACATCAAGCCGGCGAACCTCATGCTCACGCCGCACGGCTCCGTCAAGATCATGGACTTCGGCATCGCCCGGGTTTCGGACCAAGCCAGCCGGCTCACGAAGGTGAGGAGCGTTATCGGTACGCTGGATTACTTAGCCCCCGAGCTGATCCAGGGAGCGGATCCTACTCCCGCATCAGACTGTTACGCGCTGGGTGTGGTGGCCTACGAACTGGCTACGGGCGGCACGCTGCCATTCAAGGGCACGAGTGAGTTTGCACTGATGCAAGCCATCATAGGCGGGAAGCCGCTTCCTTTGGACAGGCTGAATAAGCGGGTGCCGAGAAAGCTTGCCAGTATCATCGGCAAAGCCATGGCGGCGGACCCAGCAGCACGCTTCAAGGATACCGGCCAATTCCGTACGGCACTGCTCCGTGCTTTCCCGAACTATCGGACGATTGATCCGTATTTGCCGAAACCTGCTGCGCCCACGGCCCTTGCGCCGGTGCCTGCTCCGCCGCCCCCCGGTGCACCAGAGACCGTGGTGCTGGAGCCCACAAAGGCGGGGACTCCCTTGCCCACGAAGGTAATAGCGCGTGTAGAACCGGCGGGTTTTCAGTTGCCTGCGTCTCCCAAGCGATTTGCTTACGCGGCGTACGCGGCCGGATTGGCAGCCGTCATCCTGGTTGTGGTAGCACTGGTGTTCTTGTTTTGGCCCGGCGGCGGGCCTACCGCCGGAAAGGAAAACAATACCGCGACGGTCGGTGTGGACGACGGGGGGAAGCCCGGTCAGCGGTTTGCCCTGGCGACAGGCAACGACGCAGGGACGACCGCGACCCCGCCGGCCGACGTGCAGCAGTTGATCGCCGCCACCGAAGAAGAATTGACCCTACCGCCACCCGACCCCGAACGCCCATCCGGCCCATCACCGCAATCGGACGGTAATGCCGAGCGTAAACCAACGTCGGAGGAAAACGTGCCGGAAGAGACGACGGCAATCGACAAGAAACCCGAGCAGATGCCCGGAACAACGGTTAATACACAGCCAGAAAATGAACCGGATGTTGAACCCGAACGCATACCTGCCCCGATGGTACTTGATGGGTCCGTAACGGTAAACCTGCGCCTCCGTGATAAGCTGGACGGCGCGCAACTACAAAAGGGGCAGCAGTTGTCGTTTTCCGTTACCAAGCCGGTAACCTATCGTGGATACACCATCATCTCCAAAGGAGCGTTGGCCACCGCGGAGATCCGCCGGGTTGGTTCGAGGCAGGTAAGCATCCGATTCAACGATGTGAAAAGCGTCAATGGCCAGACCATCCCGTTTGTGAAAAGCGAACTCAGCGGCAAAATCGAAGATATGCTCGCTTCGCCCGATTTTATCGTCATACTGGAAAAAGGGGCAACGATACCCTGAACAAAAACAAAGGAAGAATTAAAAATAACAAATTTAAAATCAAGAACATGAAACGATTGACATTAGTACTGGTCACGGTGGCTTGCTATTTGGCCGCGAATGCACAGATCATGCAGCGCTCATCGATCAAAGGATTGAACGTCGCTGCGGGCATCAACATGGTGGGGTGGAGCTCTGAATATTATGAATTCCTGTCCGAGACGGCGGGCAGCGGCTACGGTGCGGGGCTGACGGCCAGCTACGGTATCACGGAACTGATTGAGCCATACGTCGGGTTCAGCTATTCTGCAATAGGTACGGGCGAGGTGGATGCCGAATCCATGTCGATGGGCCAGCTGGATATCGGCGCACGGCTCAACTTTTTGGGGACGATCCACGCGTGGCGGCCATTTGTGCAGGCGGGGTACAGCAATCAGGTGCTGGGGTTAAATGGGGTCAACAACGGCGACGGTACAGTGGATGTACGGATAAAGTCGCATGCGCCCCACGTGGGCGGAGGTGTGGCCTATTTTTTTAATCCGGTATGGTCGGTATATGCGAAGGGCTTGTTTACCTTGGAGGGGAAAACCAGTGAATTTTTTGCCGGTGAAAAGATAGATGCCGAGCCGGATATCACTGCTTTTCGGGTAACATTGGGCGCGAAATTCAATTTGCAATCGCTCATCTATTAAATAGGATTCAACCGTTCCATGTGTTTAAGAGAGGTGTCCTCCCGGTGTGGAGGGCATCTTTTTTTTGATGACCTTTTTGACTGCTTACGATATACAAGTAAACAGTTAAAACGAAGCGATGAAAAGAAACAGTTATTTCCTGCTTGCAGCGATGACCCTCGTGGGTCTAGTCTTGTCGTGTAAGAAAGATCCTAAGACCGGACCGAATGGCGAATTACCCCAGGGGCCTATCGAAATCCCATTGAAAGACGCACAGGTTGTTTTACCAACGGGTTCGGGTTATGACCTGACTGGCGCGGAGCTATTGATATTGGGCCAGCCGGTGCCGGTGGGTAAGGATGGCCGTACCAAAGTCGCCGATATCAAGGGGCGAAGTCCGGTGAACCTCAGTTTCCTCTTTGACAAAAGTGACAAGCCTGTACTCATTGGCGTGGTCACAGCCGAGGGTGAAGCAGATATTTCCACGCGTTCTACGGCGAAAGCCCTGCTGTACTATGCATTGGGATTGCCGTTCCAAACCGATACGCTGACTACATTATTCTTTGATAGAGCGGAAGAACTGAATGGTGTGCCCGAGTGGATTGTGGCGTTTGAGGAAATATGGAAGAACGATCCGCTCACATTGAGCACAGGTACTTTTCTAGAACCGCTCCGTAAAGCAGCCCATCAGGTATTGCCCGGAGACCGGGGGATGCGATTAGCGAAAATGGCAGCAACGTCTTCGGACCTGAAGCTGGACGCAAACGACATCCGCAGTGGATTACAGATGCTGGAAGATGGGTTGGGCCAGTTGGCCGTGAACAACAACTACCGCCGGCGCGCACATGCATTTCTCTACAAAATGAAATATCTCGATGATGACAGCGTAGAGCATATTGTGTTGCCGAATATCGGTAACGCAACCAAAGCCGACATGGACTTGGCCATCGACCCGATAGGTGCCATCAACAGCGCGATTGGGGAAATTGGTAAGTGGGTGGAAGACCAGTTGGGGGGCACCGAAAGCGGCGTGGAGTCGTTCCTCAAGAAGAGCGGCCCGGTGACACTTAACCTGGCCGATAACGAAGCGGAGGCCACCTATAAGGTACGTATCGTGGGACCGGGTAAGGATGCTGGTGGCAGTCAACTGATCACAGAAACCGAATTAAGTAAGCTTACGCGTTTGGAAATCGAAACGTTCCTCATCGATTTCGTAATACCGGCTGTCACCGCGGGAACGGCGGCCATCAGCCTGGTCGATGATGTGGGCATCGGCAAATCTGGGTACGAAATCGGTACGGTTCCGGAGAACGTTATCAAGGCAGGTGAACTTTTTTTAAGTGCCGCTCCCGACATCTATGAAGAAATAAAAAAAGGCGATTACATGATGGCTTTACGCAAATCGCTGGAGCACTTTACGGGAGCTGTCGTGAAAGACGAAGCCAAGATGCTATTGGATGTTTGCCTACACATGGCCATCAGCCACGTGGCAAATGTGAATGCCGGTAACCTGACGGAGATGGTCGGCCGAAGCATGGGGCGTATCCTCAACAGTATAGCCGTGATGGACTTGATACTGCAAGGTAACGACCTACGGCTTGTCGCAACCCATGCAGCTACCTCGCGCAACCTGGAGGAGTGGACGGTGGTGGCCCGTGGCAGCAAGGTGTCGCTTTCGCCTGAAGAGGCTAAGGTGGTGCCCTACTCGCAGCAAAAGATCACCGCTGAGATCAAAAATATGGAAGAGTCCGGAGATACGCATCCGTACTTTGAATGGAGTACTTCCGGCAAGTGGGGTTATTTGAAAGATACGAAAGGACACCAGGGCGCTTCGTTTGAAAGTTCGGATCACGAAGTGTTCTATAACGCCAATACCAATTCGGGCCTGACCGATGGCGATAATTGGGAGTACATCTACGTGAAAGCCTATATGGGGAGCAGGCTTATCGGTACGGATACTACGCGCGTTAACGTGCGCAGGAGCGCATATGAATTGAAGCCCAACGGCGTGACGCTTACTGGCCGTAAAAGTGGGTCGTCAAAATTTGCCAATGCGAATGATGTCGCCTTACGGATAGAACCCATCAATGCCAACATACCCGGCATCGCACCAAACGACCAGCGGGAATACCAAGTGGTGTGGACAACAACCGGTAAACATGGGGGGATGTACGGAAAGGAAAATATAACGCCGGCCAGCACCATCACCAACTATGATGATAATGAAATCTGGTATGAATGTACCGATGATCAGACACTGAAAGGTGCCGAAACGGTAACTGCCCGGATTTATTCGAGGGATAAGGGTGCGACGAATGAACCGTTCCGGTTATTTGACGAGGTAAAAGCTACGGTAAACATTGATAATGATCCAAAGAAGCGTATTATAAGGTTGCAGCCGCTGGTGCTCAAAGGAGATACGTTGGTGGGAAGCTACAAGGACAGCTATGGGAATTCATACACATCGCACCAATGCTTCCATTGCTGGGGTACCCGGTATACGCAACAGCCGGAAGATGAGTCGTATGAGCTGAGGGTCATCGACCGTTATAGAGACACGTTCCGTTGGAAGGCGGGAGAACCGGGCCTTTCTTTCGGGTTCAACTATGGGGATCTTGCAAACACATACGACGGGAGCACATATACCATCGGATGGGGAGCTACCTGGAGTGTGGGGCCGTTATACCCAGACCAAGAGCGAAGAACGTGCAACTGGGATTATTCTAACTTCGGTGGGACAATCGAAATGATTGTCACGCTGAAGTAGCGACGAGGATATTATGCTACAACATCCAAAGGTTATGGAATAAAGCACTAAATTAGCCGGAAACTTTAGGAGACCTTTATGGATCAACCTGATTTCCGGCTTCCCGATACCTCGCTGGTTGAACGCATCAAGTCTGACGACGAGGTTACGTTGAAGAACTTGTATACATCAAATTACAGGCTGATGGAACGCTATATTTTACAGCATTCGGGCTCAGTGGACGATGCCAAAGATACCTATCAGGAAGCATTCCTCGCCGTGTGGCGCAATGTTCAGCATGGGCGATTTGTTCCTTCGGCCGAAAGCGATTTTACTTACTATCTAATGCGTGTGGTCAAGAATAAGTGGATAGATAGCATGAGGAAGGCGAAAGGCAAACGCACCATTCCGATAGAAGACGTACAAACGGATTCAATAGCAATGGAAGAGAACACTGATGAGGTGGACGGATACATCGATAACGTGCGGCTGCAATACAAGAATCTCGGCGACCGTTGCCGTGAGTTGTTAGCAGGGTTTTATTTTAAGCGGAAAAGCTTGCGGGATATTGCCAGCGAATTCGGTTGGACCGAATCCAGTGCCAAGAATAATAAATACCGATGCCTGAAACAATTGCGGGAAATGGTGCTGAAAAATGGAGGGACAAATGGATAGGGAACGAATAGACGATCTTCCTGAAGAGGAGCTGTCGGCCATCTTAAATTATTTGAGTAACGGCATGTCTGGCAACGAACGGGATGTTTTCGACCAGCGGCTCGCGAATGACCCGGAATGGCGCCGGAAGGTAACCCAAGTAAAGGGGTTGTTGATTGGGATTCGGGAGGCCAACCTTCGCGAATACCTTGACGGATACCATCCCCGTGGCATCGACGCGACGATGAAACGGTTTTTAAAGGCAGATGTATTGAAAAAATGGTGTGCAGCTGCTGCTATCGTTTTAGTGACGCTGACCGGTGTGTGGTGGTTATGGACGGCAAACCCCTCCGACGCTCGGCTCTACCATTCCTATTTTGTTGTCGACGCCGGGCTTCCCGTTGAGATGGGTAGCGCAGATACGTTGGTATATGCATTTTACGATGGCATGATCAGTTACAAGGAAGGGAGATATCCCGATGCCTTGGCGAAATGGAATGCCTTAGGGGAGGAAACCGGCCAAACAGATACCTTACAGTATTATAAGGGTATTGCGCACATGGCTATGGGGCACGTCGATGAAGCCATTGCACTGTTGGCTGTGGTGGCTGGTGAACGAGCATCGGTTTACTACCAAGACGCCAATTGGTATTTGGCGTTGTGTTATCTCAAACGCGGCGATCGGAAGACCGCATTGAACATCCTGTCGCGTATAGCCGATATGGATTCTGCAAAGGAGTTAAAAGAAAAACTGGAATGATATGTTGCGGGCCGCGTTACTTTTCGCTTGGTTACTAGGAAGTGGCTTAAATTCGCTGGTCATCGCCCAGGAGAGTGATTACGATGCAGCTATCCGGACCTATCGGACCCATGTTTTGGACAGCGCGGATTACTATGGTAAACGCAACATACAACGCTATCGCGCTACCGGACAGTTGGACAGTCTGGCCTTTTCCTACGTTCAGCAAGCATTGGTGGTATGGTCGCGGCAGGACCTCGAAGCTGCCCTGCGATTAATGGATACCGCCAAAAGGGTCGCCGATTGGCTACCGGAACACCACGTGGCCCGGGTAGCTGTTGAAAGTAGGGTCGGACAGCTCCTTACGCAACAGTATGCATTTGGGGAGGCCGCTGCGTATTTTGAGCGGGCCGAAAGGCGTATCATCAAAAATGTCCCTCCTAATCGCCATTACGCCCTGCTATTTAACCAGATAGCCGTCCTCTACTTATTAAAAGAAGATTTCGCGACAGCAGATCGTTATGTGGAGCTTGCCTATGAGATGAGTCGTTTGCTGGACGGTGCAGATGGCTGGGATATGGTGATGATTTTGCAGACCCGTTTTCTTATCAGCCGTTATAGCGGCCAATTTGAACGCGCATTGGAAGATGGGAAGGCCTTTCAACGTGTGGTGGAGCTACGTTACCCGCCGGGCCACCCGAACATCGGGAGCATGCACAACAGTTTAGCGGTAATCTACGAAGCGCTGAATCGGTACGATGAAGCGCTCATACACCGCCAAAAGGCGGTTGGCATACAAGCCGCCAATTACAGTGCTGCGGGGGATGGTGCGCCACTTGCCGCGGCCTACCAGAACTTGGGTTACTTATACCGCTACATCCAAGAGCCGTTCCTTGCACAGGAATACCTGGATAAAGGCATCCGTTTATTGGTACAGCAACACGGGCCGGACGGCTTGGGGATGGTGCACCCATGGGCTGGCTTAGCTCGTTTAAAGAACGAGCTTGGTCGATTTGAAGAAGCCACGGAGTTTTATCAGAAAGCCTATGAGGTGCAGCAGCGTCATGGCCCCGATGATTTGTTGGGGATGGCCTTTGTGGAGTCGTCGTTGGGCGACAATTACCGGGACTTGCAGCAATATGTGCTGGCCGAAAGTTTTTACCATCAGGCCCTGTACCGTTATCGGCAGGCAGGAGCAATGGGCGGAGAGGACGCGCTACACACACAGCGTGGCATGTCTTTGGCAAAATCGGCTATGGGGCAATATGAAGCAGCCATTGCCTTGCAGGAAGAAGTGTTGGCCGGTTTCCGCAAGTTGTTCAAACCCGGTAATCCGACTATAGCGGGCATGTTGTTGACGTTGGCGCGGATATACAGGGAAGCCGATTCGCTGGAGCGCGCACTCGCCTACGCCGATAGTTCGGCAATGGAACTCGCGCGGAATAGAAGACTTCCCGAAAATGCCGACGGCTGGTTCGATTATTTGCCGGCCAGTCGATATACGGTTGACTTGACCATTGAGCGGGCCACTATTTTGGAGGGTCTGTATTGGCAGTCACACAATCGCAGATACCTGGAAGAATTGCTCGGTTTTGTAGATGGTTATTCGGCATTCATGGCGTCCAATCTCCATGCGTTGAGGTCGCAGGCGGCACTGATTGACCAAGCTGATATAAATAAGGCCATTTACTCGATTGCCATGGAGGCCTGCTGGACATTGTCAGACGACGCGACTTCGGGGCCCTTTATGCGCAAAGCTTTTGCTTACGCTGAACGCAGTAAAGCGTTGCTCTTGAGGTTGGCAGCCAACGGGGCTTTAGTTGATGCATCGCAGTCGGACGACGGAAAGGCAACAAGTCGCGACCGGGCTTTCCGACAACGCATCAATACGCTAAATCTGCAGTATTTAAACAGCAACAGGGATGACTCGCTGCTTCATTTGCTTTCCGTTACAGCTGAAAAATATCGATTATTTCTGGATAGCCTGAAGAACGCCAATAACGAACTGTTCGCTATTCGATACACACTTGAACCACCGACGCCGGAAGTCGTCCGGGAAGTTCTATTGGAGAAAAACAGGGCTTTAGTTGAGTACGCCGTCACAGATCGGTGTGTCTTTGTTTTTGTGGTGACCCCCAGTTCCTTTGATACCCATCGGATTGATCGGCAGGTTCTCGACGAGGTAGGTAATCTACAGCGTTTATACGGACTTTCTCCACAGGCTTTCTGTGCCTCTTCTTACCGTCTTTACCAAGCGCTCATCGAACCCATCCAGTCAAATATTAAAGGAAAGAAGTTACTGATAGTCCCCGATGCTGACTTGTATTACCTTAACTTTGAAATGCTCATATCGGACGCCCGGGAGCTTAAATTCTCAGAAATGCCATTTCTTATCCGGTCGTATGAAGTGTCTTACTTACTTTCGGCCGGAAGCGCGTTGCAGACAACTTCCGTACGCCGCTCGCTACCCAAGTCCGGTGCATTGCTGTTCGCCCCTGTTTTTTCCGATGAGATGAAAGCGTCTTACCAAGAGGGGCTTGCGAACCCTCAACTCGAAGACGAGGATTACCTGTATCTTTATCGGCAACCATTTGCATTGCAGGCTGCGCTACGCATTGCGAAGGTTCTCGACCACGATCTGTATATCGAACAAGATGCTGAGGAAAAGGTGTTTAAAAGCCTGGCACATGATTATCGGATTCTGCACCTTGGAACACATGGTGAAGTAAATAACGATTCACCGTTGCTGTCCCGTTTATTCCTTGCGAAATCTGCGGGCGATTCGGCCGCTTCGGATGATGGTTATCTACATGCCTATGAGATCTATGGTATGCAACTACGCGCGGAACTTTCCGTGCTTACCGCATGTGAGACCGGTATGGGCGCATTACGCAGTGGTGAAGGGTTGATGTCGCTAGCCCATAGTTTTCAATACGCCGGATGCCCCAGTGTAGTGATGAGTTTATGGAAAATCGATGAAAAGGCAAGTGCTGATATCATCACTGTCTTTTATGAGAACCTAGCGAAAGGCCAATCTAAAAGCACAGCGTTACGTAAGGCGAAGCTACAGTTGATACGTAAAGGAGGGGAACGGTTAGCACACCCATATTATTGGGCCGGGCTGGCCTTGATTGGTGATACGAAGCCGCTTTACCCAAGCTATTCTTGGATTTATTGGGTGTGCGGTGTGGCTACAATGGTCTTATTACTGATATGGGTATATCGGCGCCGCTTCTAATGTAACAATTACGGTTCTTTTTCTTTGTGAATGAGAATGTTATGTATATTGGTGCGCTATTTTTTATCGAGATATGCAACTAATTCGGTGCTTGTGCGTCTTAATCACGATGGGCTTTGGCTTTGGACTGCACAGGACCGACACATGAATGTATAATTTTTAACCAAAATCAAATGAAGTACGCATTACTAGCAACCATAGTGGGTAGCCTGTTTTTCGCTATGCCCGCTGCGGCCGGTACAGGAATGTATTCGTTACAGGATACCTTACCGAAAAATCAACCTGACACCACCAAAGTGACGCCGCCCGACAGCACGGCAAAGGTCGCTGCGGATTCGGTGAAGAAAAAGAAAGACGAGAAGCCAAGTATCGATGACAAGGTTAAAGCGAGCAAGAAAATTGACGGGCTTTTCACGCTTTACCGCGATACCGCCGATGCAGGATTACAACTGTATGTAACGAAGGAGCAATTGGACAAGGATTTCATTTACCAGAGTTTTTCGATGGGCGGCCCAACGGCCTTGTATCTCAATGAGAATATGATCCGCGATACCTGGTTGTTCAGTATCCGGAAAAACCAGGACAAGATCGAGTTCCTGCGGAAGAACACCGCTTTTTATTACGACCCGGCCAACCCGGTAAGCAAGGCGGCCAATGCGGATGTGGCAGAGACCATATTCCATTCGGAGAAGATCGCTGCTTCGGACAGTGCGGGCTACCTGATTCCGATTGACGGCTTATTCATCAGCAATAAGCTGGATGCGGTGAAGCCTATAATGCCGCCGGGGATACCCCCCACGGCGGTATTCAACCTCGGCAACCTTAACACCGGCAAATCGAGCTATGATACCGTGCGTTCGTTTCCGAAGAATACGGACGTTGTGGTGCGCCTCACCTACGATAATCCCGCGCCCATGAACGGTGGCGGCAAGGACATTACCGATGCGCGCTATGTGACGGTGCGGATGCAGCACTCTTTTTTAGAAGTGCCCCAAAACAACTACCGCCCACGGCGGGATGACCCCCGTGTAGGCTATTTCGGTGCGGAAGTGGACGACCTGACATCCATATCGCCCACGCCTTACCGCGATTTTATCAGCCGCTGGCACTTGGAAAAGAAAAATCCGAACGCAAAGGTAAGCGAACCGGTGGAGCCGATCGTATTCTGGATTGAGAATACGACGCCGCTGGAATACCGGCCCATCATCAAGGAAGCGGGCGAGAAATGGAACGAAGCATTCGAAGCCGCAGGGTTTAAGAATGCCGTGGTGATGAAGGAGATGCCTGACGACGTAGATTGGGACCCGGCAGATATCGACTACAATGTGATCCGCTGGAAATCGTCGGCCAATCCGAGTTATGGCGCCATTGGCCCCAGTTTCTTCAATCCGTTGACGGGACAGATTTTGGGTGCCGACATCACCGTGGAGTGGAAGTCGGGTGCTGGTACACCCGTGATGGATGACTTGTTCAACGCTGGTAATGCGGCGTTGGCATCGCTGCCCTGGGAGCACCCCGAGCAAGCGGTGGCACAAACCGAATACGTGCACCACTCGCAAGTAAACCGTATGGCACTGTGTAACCTCGCCAATGAGTTGAGCATGCAATTCCAAGCAGGTATCGTTACCGTGGAGACCTTGGATGCGGAATCGGGCGAAGCCAGTAAGTCGGAAGCCGTGAAAGAGATGCATAAGCAGTTCCTCTATTACCTGATCATGCACGAGATGGGCCATACCCTTGGACTGAACCACAACATGCGTGCCAGCCAGATGCTTACGCCGGAACAATTGCATGATACGAAGCTGACACGTAAAATCGGGCTACAAGGGTCGGTGATGGACTACCCGGCCATCAACGTAAGCCGCGATCGCAGCAAGCAGGGCGATTATTACACGACTAAAGCCGGGCCTTATGACATCTGGGCTATCGAGTATGGTTATACGCCGTTTGCGCCTGCGGAAGAAGCGAAGGGGTTGGACAAGATTCTAAGCCGTAGCACAGATCCGCAGTTGGCTTTTGGCAATGATGCGGACGATATGCGGAGCCCCGGTAAGGCCATCGACCCACGGGTGATGATCAATGATCACTCCAGTGACATGATGGCGTACGGTGAAGAGCGATTTTTGCTGGTCAACGATATGATGCCCAAGCTGAAGGAGCGGTTCAGCCGGCCCAACCAAGGGTACCAGGAACTATTGCTGCGGTATGGCCAGCTGAACAGCCAACGTGCCAGCATGGCCTCCGCTATCAGCCGGTACATCGGTGGGGTATATGTAGATCGCAGTTTCGTTGGGCAGGGCACCGACGCCAAACCCTATACACCCGTACCACTGGATATCCAAAAGAAGGCGATGGAGCTGTTGGGTACCTATGTGTTTGCACCCGATGCGTTTGAAGTGGACTACACGCTGTTCCCCTATTTGCAGCGGCAGCGCCGGGGATTCAATTTCTTCAGCAGCACAGAAGATTACAAGCCACAGAATACGTTTAGGTCTTTGCAGGTGAGTACGCTGTCACACATCCTGCACCCGACAACCCTTACACGTATCAGCAACAGCAGCCTGTACGGAAATGAGTATTCGGTTACGGATGTGATGAAGGACTTGACGAACCATATCTTTGCCGCCGACTTAAGCGGCCATGTCAATTTGATCAGGCAGAACCTGCAGACGGATTATGTGCAGGCGTTGATAGGCATCTTGGAGGCCAAGACGGGTTATGACCATGCCAGTAAAGCCGCAGCATTGGTTACGTTAACCGATCTGAAAGGGAAATTGGGCGGAGCTAACGGGGCGGATGCACAAACGGCCGCGCACCGCCAAAGCCTCCGTTTCATGATTGAGCAGGCTTTGTCGGTAGACAAGTCCTAACGGACTGCTAGTAATACGAATGTTTCCTGCCCATGCCGTACAAGGTGTGGGCAGTTTTTTTTGCGTGCTTTTTTGAGCGGCATAGGTGCCATGAAATGGAAACGTTGGTCAAGAGGAGAAAATAACCTCTATGTTATTGTTTGTCTTACTAGTTATTGTATTTTACCGTGTTCAACCAAAAGCGCGATAATTTTTTAATTTTTCTCGGTTTCCCGTCAGATATGCTACTTTTAACCTTACATGCTGCCGTGTATATTCCTAGCCCCCTAATCGAATAGGTTTGATTTGCTTTTGGCGGGGCCAATGTGGGAATCAATGCGGTGCAACGCTTTTCCATAACCGATTAACACAATATGCCAATGAAAACGCCAAAACATCTTCCAAATCATTTGCTATGCTTCACATTGTGGATCAGTTGCCTGTTTTCGGGCTGCAAGCGAGACATCCCTCCACTACCAACAAACGAACTAAGGAATATCACGTTTAAACTGGAGGGTTTTGAGGCCGAAGTGACGCCATTGGATACCCGGCAAAGCATGGCCCGGTCGGCGCTCGGCGCTGTGGGCAACGGTATGCAGGCGCTACGGAACATCACCCCCGGTTCGGAACCGCAATACCTGTATTATTGGTCGTTCAATGAGGGGAACGTAGAACCGTTTATTGCGGTGGATGAGGTAGGGGCAGCCATTGTATTTGCGGGCAAAGACGCTGAGCCCGATTTTGTCGCCGGGTTCGGGTTGGATCCCATTGAGCCAGGCAAAGCGCTGAGCATAACCGGAGCGCAATCTGTGGAAATAAATCTGCCCATGCAGGGTATCGAATCGGTAACAACCTTCGGCTTTGATATTACCAGCTCATCTACCGGTCCGAAGGATTTTTCGCTTTCCTATTCCACCGATGGCGGAGATACTTATGAGGTGCTTAGTGCAACCAATCCGTTTGGGGTATCCTCACGAGACCGATTCTCGTTTGATCTGAGTGCATACCCTGAGTTTATCGGTATGGAGGCACTGATACTCAAATTTGAGTTTTTACCGGGAGATAGGGGGGAGGGTAGTGAATACAATGAAAATACCGGGACGCTAAAACTCGACAACATCCGTCTGTCCGGCGTTTACAATAACGGGCCCGGTGATGCTACCAGCCCCAGCACATTGCATTATTACATTTTTTCGTCAGAAGACGGTGAGGTAGTCCAGCAGCAAGCCCTTTCGATGAGTGCGCTGGGCGATGGCGGTATGCTCGACGTTATGCTGGCCGATGGTACGTATGACGTGTTGTTTGTGGCATATCGGTCGGACAAAGGGATGTTACTACCGGAGGCCCCGGCCAACGCAAGCGAATTTTACATGGGTCAGCATTTTGACGATTTTAGAGCGGTTACCTATGCCGCGTTTGTGGAGGACATGGTGGTAAGTGGGGTCGGCACGGAGGTCGCTGCCATACTGAGTCGGTGCTACAGCCTCGTCGAATTTGATTTTACCGACGCGGCCTCCGACCTTCAGCGAGTCAAGGAAATTGAGGTGGTCAGGTTGCACGATGATTTCCTGTATGCACCGTTCGGTATGCCCGCATCGATAGAAATGTCGGAAACCCAGCGGATAACGTTCGATAACTTCATCCATGCAGATGATTATAAGATTGCCTTGCATCAGTTCTTCGGCCTGCTTGATGAAAGGGCGAGTATCGGGTACGAGTTGATCGCTTATGGTGAGGGCGATGTAGTACTCCATACGATAACAGTAACCCAGGAGATACCGAACAATGTCAGGCTGCGGCTTACGGGCAAGCTGCTCGGTGACACCGGCGCCGTCAATGGGTTTTCCGTAGCGTTGGATACGGCGTGGGGAGAAACATTGGAACATGAGTTCTGATTTGATCGATTCACCCAACAAAATACCGGCCTTTCTATGTCGGGTGAAAAAGTGAATGCGGCTGTTCACTTTTGCCTGCTTTGCTTGATATACCAATAGTTATTCGGAACGACGGGTCGTAGCACAGGGATTACAGGCCTGTCATGGTTAGGTAATTGTAAGGAAAGAATGAATCAGCTAAAAAGAAACGGGATGGTGTACGTGTGTACAATTATGGTTTGTCTCACGCTTTCGTGCGGCAAGCGCGATAACATATCATCCGAATCGCAGTTGGCCAATATGACATCGCAACTGTGTCCCAATGTTCGCGGAGTGCGGGCGTTGTATTGGGATTTGAACAATGGCGTGCTGCGGGGCGACATCCCGGGTGGAGTGCCCACCATAAAAAATCCAGGTGGATATTATATCAATAGCGGCTATCCTGCCTTGGGTTTCCAGATGCCACAAGGGTACCAGGCGTTTGAACTGAGCGGGAACAGCACCATCGGTGTAAATGTGCTCCGCAACGACAACAACGTGTTGTGGCGTTACGTTACGACCACCCTTTTCGGGTTGACGAATGCTCAGCAAGTAGTGCAAAACGAAGTAAACCAAATGCTCGCTAACTTGGGTAACCCTGAATTTAGTATCGTGTGTAGCGACGGTGGCACCCAACAGTTGGCACCCGGTATGCAGACAACTACCGCCACCCGGTTGGTCCGCGCGGGTAGTTTCACGGCGTTGATTGCTGTGAATGTCAATGCATCGCCTAGTTTGGGAAGTTCGTTTGTAGGTATACAGATGACGATGGCTCCTACAGCGGAGTATGATGCGATGGTAAGGAAACATTCTTACCCATCGGCTACCAACTGCTCTTTATTGATCGCGCCAGCGTTCAGGATTCTGATAACGACGGTGTTCCCAACGAACGTGATAGGGAGCCCTTTAACCCGAACGTACAATAACTTGAAAACGCAATATGTAATGTATTTGTGAAACTATGGAAGAAGTGAAATTATATTTTTTCGGGTACGGGGCAGCCATCGTTGCATAAAACTGCTTATCTTTCGGGCGACCATAACTACAATGGACGTTGGAAAGCCCGGCAGATATGCGAAATAGCGATGCGGAACGCCTGTTAACGAAAGTTTACGTGGACAATTTTAGTTGGTTTCAGCGGTATGTCTTGAAAAATTCCGGGACGTTGGAAGATGCTGCTGACATTTTCCAAGAAGGGGTCAGTGCCGCTTGGCTGAATCTGCGGGAAGGCAAGTTCAGTGGCGGTGCCGAACAATTCAATGCCTATGTCCGGCAGATTTGCAAATATAAATGGATTAATGTGCTGCGGGCTGCATCAGGACGGATTATAAGAATGGAAGCAGATATAGGTGTTTATGAGGACTTGGTGGACGGCGAGGAAGTAGAACGGAGTGTCCAGCAAAGTCATGTCCTCCGGGCATCTTTTTCAACGCTTGGCGAAAAATGCAGGGAATTGTTAGGGAGGTTTTATTTCAAACGGCAATCGTTAGCGCATATTGCGGCATTAATGAACAATACGGAAGAGAGTATCAAGACCATCAAGTACCGATGCATGATGCGGCTGCGAAAGGCGTACCTCGAAAAATACAACAACGATGAGTAAGTACAGGTCTGAAATCAGTCAAGCCGAGTTTGAGCGGATAGAGCGTTATCTGACGGGTGGTATGGACGGGCCCGTACAACAGGCTTTTGAGGAGGATATGGCCTCCAATGCCGAACTAAGGGATGAGGTGGCGCTTCAGCGCCGTCTGATGGCGGCCGTTGAATGGGGGGGCTTTGCGGCATCAACAGATGATGGCGCTGTACAAGCTTACCCGAAACGTTTGCATATTTGGAGATATGCAGCGGCTGCGGTCGCGGTGTTCGCGGTCGGTTTCTTAGGCTGGTGGATTCTCCGGACCACTGACATATCGGGTGCTAGTTTGTATGCCTCGTATTTTTACCCCGACCCGGGGCTGCCCGTTGCTATGAGTAGCACTGATAGGTATATATTTTACGATGGTATGGTGAGCTACAAGGAAGAGAAGTACGACGAAGCAATCCACACATGGCGTACGCTCTCGGAGGAAATGCGTTCAACGGACACCGTACAATATTATTTCGGCATGGCTATGTTGAATAAAGGAGTGCTTGACAGCGCCGCTTTATATTTGGAGCCGATCTTGACGGACAAAGGTTCGGCTTTTAGAGACAAGGCGCTGTGGTATCGCGCGCTCATTCATGTCAACCGTGCGGAGTACGCTGAGGCCGCTGATTTGTTGCGGATGTTGCCACCCGAGCCGCGGGTGACCGAGATACAGCAAAAGATTAATCAATTGGAATAAACAAAAGGAAAACCAAACCGTCAGCTCATGAAGAAGCAAACCTGCCACCTACTTGGGATGCTGCTTTGCTTATTGCAGACTTTCAGCCTCCTTGCGCAGCCTGGCGATTACGATCGCTCGTTGGAGGCATATCGCAACCAGCAATATGACAGTGCTTCGTGGTATTTGCAACGAGCGGTTAAGGTGTTCCGGCAGGCTGATCAACACGACAGCCTGGTGTGGGCTTATGTTCACAAGGCCGAAATTTTGTGGGCCACGGCAGGTAACTGGCCCGCACTACGTACGGCCGACACGGCCGTACGGTTGTCTGAACGATTGCCCAAACCTTACCTGGCTCGTGTAGCTGCTCTGAATAAGAAGGGGCAGATTCTCGTGCACGTATCGCATGTGGCTGAGGGCCAAGCCAACCTGCTCCAAGCGGAGCGCAGCATTCCGGCGGGCGATACACTAAACGGTACCGTGGCAGCCCTCTATAACAACCTATCGTGGATGTATATGGTACGGCTGCGTTTAGATGATGCCCTGCGTTACGCCAAGCGCTCGTTGGGCATCCAAAAGGTGTTATATGGCGACGATGCCCGGCAGCTGCTGGGGGTATACCAGACGTTGGGGCTGATAGCGAGCGATGCGGGCCGTTTGGATGAGGCTGAACGGTACAGTTTGGAACTCTACCGCTTAGCACGGTTGCACCTGCCACCCACCCACCCCAACATGGCATTGGTACACAACCAGCTCGCCATTATATATGAAGAAGCGTGCCGGTACACGGAGGCCCTTCACCACTTGCGGGCCATGGTAAACGTGGCGCAACAGGAATATGCGGAAACCGGCAATCCCCAGTTTTTGGCGATGTCTTACAACAATACCGCGCTTCTCTACCATCAACTAGGCGAGCATTCGCTGGCCGCCTCCTACTATGAGAAGGCACTGCACCTGCACCGTATAAACTATGGCGATGAGGAAGCTGGTATCGTGCAGCCGTTGGCGCATTTGGCCGATGTGAAGCGGGTGCTGGGCGAATACGGTACTGCCGACTCGCTCTTCCGGCGGGCCTACCGTATCCAGCAAGCCTATGCGAAGGAAAACGTACTTGAAGCGGCCAACTTGGAAAGTCAGATGGGAGACCTGCGTTACGATGTGGGCGATTTCGCTGCAGCCGAAACGTGGTATGAACGCGCGCTGATGAAATACCGCCATTCGGGAATCGACGGTGGAACCATGGTGACAGAAACCAAATCGACCCTGGGCAAGACCCTGGTCGCGCAGGGCCGCGTAGAGGAAGCCCAGCGCATGCATCGGGAAGTGCTCCGTGAGTACCGCCGCCGCTATCCGAGGGGCAATATCCTCGTGGCCGGTAAATTGAACGACATTAGTGAAGCGTATTGTACCGCAGATGCGCTGGAAGAGGCTATTCGATATTCGGACAGCACATTCATGGAGCTGCTCGGCGTTTCGCACCTGCCCGATAGTAACTGGGTCGTCGCATTGCCATTTTCGCACCACGTGATTCGCTACTTGAATAATCGGGTAACCATTCTCGAGCAGCAATACCGTCGCACACAGCAAGAGGATGCACTTGAGACGATCATTCGCATCGCTCACGAGTATGGTGCTTATTTGGAGCTGGGTATCGCGGCCCTTCGAACCCAGTCGGCCTTGATTCAACTGGCCAATAGCCAAAAGAAGCTGTACCAGAAGGCGCTGAATGCGGCTTGGCTGTTGTCGGAGAAGCATGGCCGACCTGCGTATCTAGCCACCGCCTTTGAGGTTGCCGAGATGGGAAAGGGTCTGTTGTTACGCTTGGCCGCGAACAACCTGATGGTCGATGAGCAACTGCCCGACAACGGAGGCGGATTTTCGTTGGATCGCCAGTGGCGTTCCAGGATCGGTGCGCTCAACGCCCGGTATCTCAATACCGGGGGCGTCGATGATTCGTTGTTGACAGAATTGACGGAGGCCATGGAAGGCTACCGCGGTTTTCAGGACAGTATGCGGTCCATCGCCGACCCACGTTGGTCCACGCGTTTCGACCTGCAGCCGCGCGGTGTAGAAGATATCAGGCGCACGTTGCTTACCAAAGGTGAGACTTTGCTGGAATATGCGGTTACTGAACACCATATCTATGCCTTTGTCATCAGCGCAAGTGTATTTGAGGCCTTTCGCTTTCCTCGTTCGCCGATTGCCGAGAAGGTCATCGTATTGAGGAATTTGCAGTCGCTGGATATCACATCGTTCGTCGACGCCGCTTACCCATTGTACCAACAACTGATTGCACCGTTGGAGCCATTGGTCGCAGGGCAGCAGTTGTTGATTATACCCGATGCCGAGCTTTTCGGGGTTAATTTTGAAATTTTACTTTCTGACGAGGGAGGAATGACCTTCTCGGAGCTCGCCTACTTGGTCCGGCGTTATGAGATCACCTATTTGCTTTCTGCATCGAGTGCCGTCCAGCAATTGCAACACAAACCCAACGTCGCGCGGCGAGGGCTTTTCATGGTGCCGGGATTCACCGACAGGATGAAACAGCGGTATGGCGAACGCCAACCGGACAGCTTAGCGGAGGGGGCGATTCACGCGCGTTTGCTGCGCCAGCCCTTTTCGCTGCAAGCTGCACGCGATGCGCTGCGGTTTGTAAAAGGCGATCTCTACGTGGAGGAAGCAGCAGATGAACAGCGCTTCAGGACGGTTGCCGGTGGGTATCATATGCTGCACATGGGTACGCATGCCGAAGTCGATAATATGTCACCCTTGCAATCTCGCCTGTTTCTAGCGGGTCCGGTGGTGGGCGATTCGGTATCGGATGATGGCATACTCCACGCCTACGAAGTTTACAGCATGCAGCTCCGTGCAGAGTTAGCTGTCCTCTCGGCGTGCAACACCGGTGCGGGGAAATTCCAGGCCGGTGAGGGCGTGATTTCCCTGGCCCATAGTTTCTTGTACGCAGGGTGCTCGTCTGTGCTGATGAGCTTATGGGATATCGATGAAAAAACCAGTGCCTCGATAACTACGGGTTTCTATGCCAACCTCGCCGACGGTATGCGGAAGAGCGAGGCCCTGCGCGCCACCAAACTTAGCTACTTGGCCGATGTCCCCCAAGAATTGGCGCACCCGTATTATTGGGCAGGGTTGGGTCTTATCGGCAACAATGCCCCCATCTATGCCGCGTTCGGCTGGCGCAACTGGCTAACTGGTTTGGTCCTGGCTGCCGTGCTGATAGCCGGATGGGGTTATTTCCGCTATGCGAAAGCGAGGCGTGGAGAGTAATCCCTGCGGTGCTATTTCGATAACCTAAAAAAATACATTCCTCCTGTTAACCTTTTAAAGTTTTACCCGATACCGATGTAGTAATTGGTTTCAAACTAATCAACTCAATAAGGTGTCATGAAAAAGACAAGTTTACTCTATCTCGCGGCATTGGCAACAGGATTGCTGATGGATGGCTGCAAAAAGGATCCGGTAGCGGCCGAGGATCCGGGCCCTGTAAACAAGGAATACGAATGGCAGGATGCCACCATTGCCCTCCCGGATGGCACCAACTATTCGCTCAGCGGCCACGAACTGAATACGGTTGGAACGGCAGTCGCCGTAAATGCCAATGGAGCCACGAAAGTGCCCAAGATGGTTGACGCGGTGACGATACACACCGTAACCAACGCTAACGGTGAACCGGTATTGCAGGGATATTCCACGCCTGGGAAAACCGAAATATCGCCCGAGGCCACTGCCAAGGTAACGTTATTTACACTGTACCGGCTTGCCGCGCTGCCCATGGAGGCGCAGATCGCATTTCTGGAAGGATTCGAATCCGACCATGCGGCGGATACCTATATTTCCGAATTTGCGGAAGCGTGGAAAACTGAACCGAATCTTTTATTGAGTAAAAAGTACACCGAACTGATCAAAAGATACCACGCCGCTTACCACAAATCTTCGGAAACACCTGTTATGGCGGCTAAGGCCAAGGCAACGGACGGGCGGTACTATTTCGTGGAGGGCGACACGGGTGAACTGCCCAACGGCTACACACTCGAACTGGAAGAACCCAACAAGTTCCATGTGCTGAACAGGGGGCCCCGCACGGCCACCGCGTTTATTTATAAGACCCGCATCAAGAAAAACAACACCCTGGCTTATCAGGAGTTAATCGGTGAGTACGGCACCGGCACGAAGGCCGACAAGCAATGGTTTGTCGACAATGGCAGGTACCTGCCTAAAATACATCCGCTGGGATATGAGGTGGACTACCGCCAGTTTCTTTTCGGGGAAACCGTATTTGAAGAGACAAAAAGCGGACCGCACGAACTGCCGCTGGCCGATGACGAGGAGGTGGCAGAGTACGACATCCGCATCGTGAATGCGGGTATCCACGTGCAAGAGGACGAGCTGACGGGCGACGAGTATGCCGCTTACGTGAAACACATGCATGCCGCGTTGATTGTAGACTTCTACCTGCCTTTCATCGGCATCAACCTGGGGCTGGATATCGATGACTTTTATGCAATTGAGGCCGAAGAACGGGTGGAGAAACTGGATGCCGCTATGCGCACAGCGGAGATTCATGCGCTAATCTCAGACGCCCTGAAAGACGGCAATCTGGATGGAATGCTGAAGACGTTTGAGCGCTACTTCCAGTCGGAATCGACCGGCTACGGCATAGATCTCCATGAGGCGGTGTTCAGCGCGGTGGGGAGAGCCGTGCCCGGGGGACTGGCGAACGCGGCCAAACGCAACGGATTGATGAGCTATTATTTCGATCAGGAGCTTTTCTGGAATACCGGCCAGGAGGAACGCCTGTTTATGGATTATTATTGGGAAACCTACGGACTCATATCGCTAAAGGCGACGGCACGTGCGGGCGTGGTGCGCATTTCACCCCGTATCGGCCAGGTCACTTCGGTACCGCCGAATGACACGGTGCGTTTCAGAGCCACTATTGAGTCCGAAGATTTCAGCGACCTCGATGTCACCTACCGGTGGCGTACAGCAGGTGGTTATGGTAGCATAAGGGTAGACAGCCAATCCGGTGCGGACCAACTGGAAACCGATGCGGACAACGTCGTGTTCAAGGCCGATTATGCCCCCGGGCGGACCGCCCCGGTAACGCAATGGATTTTTGTAGAGGTGTTGAAGGATGATCAATTGGTGGGCAAAGACTCGGCAGAGATCACCATCGGACCCTCCAATTATCAAATCGTGCCCGAGGGCATCACCCTCACGGGTAACAGTGACCGTGGGCCTACCGTAGCGAATCTTCGGATAGAACCGAAAACGGACAACGTGCCTTCGCTTACCGGCAACCCTGATCTGGATATTAAAATTATGTGGACAACTCCAGGCAAACACGGCGGATTGCGATGGAATGGCCAATACGCGACCTATTGGACCACGGAAGTGGAAACCATCAACGACGCTACGGCACAATACCGCTGCTCAGACGAAGACACCCGCGAGTCTGTGGAAACTATTGAAGCAAGGATATACGGACGGCCAAAGGGCGACCTCACCCGGCCCTATGAACTGATCGATGTAGTGCGCGGATCGGTCAACATCCTCAATGACCCGAAAAAGAAAATCATATGGGCCAATATGCGCCTTTTCCACGGGGATAGCAGCCAGCCATGGTCGGGCGGAAATACGCTTTACTTCTGTGTGAAGCAGGACGGGGTAACGTTTCCGCAGGATCCCGATGCGGTGTCCTATAGCCTCCGCTTTCTAGGCATGCGCACCATTATAGGCGCGCCGGATGCCCACAGCTGGAAAGCGGGCGACCCTTCGCCCTACGCGCCGCACCCCGATACCGGCGTACCCGGACATACCGGCACTGAATACTCGGTAGTCTACTCCTATGGTACACGCAATTCCTACAACGGGGCCCACGTAGACGCTTATTCGAATGTGGCCGGTGGCGCCGAAATCATTATCACACTTAAATAATTTTAGCGCTGTAGTCAAAACCAATAGTTAGTTAATTTTTAAGCGGCAATAGTGCCGTATAGTAATAGTTCTTTGACAAGTTTCTGATTTTTCATTGTCAATATTTGTTTTTCAATGGCAATAAAGCTTGCTTGCGCAGGTTTCTTCAATTGTGGGTTGACCCCAAGGTTGAAAAAAAAACTATCCATCAGTAAAGGTTTAGTATCTTACGGTAGTTGCCGCCTCCATCTCCGTATCGGTTGAGAAGTACAGTTTGTGTTTCTTCCCGAAGGGTATTCTGACCACCCGTGCTTTCCGTTTGGGCGATACGGCATAGACTACGGCCGTTGCCAGCGACTTTCCGGAATGGTTGTCCGCATGCGCGCTGCTTGACCAACCCGCTGTTGAAAGCCATGAAATCAAATGGCTTTTCGAATTGGATACGGTAGCGCTGTTCGCTTTATTTTCCGTACCGTTCCAGCTGCCGGAAATTGATCCGGCCCTTTATCGAAAGGAACAGGGTAACGGCCTCGACAATGAAACGTTGCCTGCATGCGTTGATGTTTTCATATTAATCAATAAGTTTACTATCAGCGATTTGTATAGATTATAAGCCTTGGTGGCCATATCTCAAATAGTACTTCGAAAATACTATTAAAGTGCTAATAATCAATAATCTATTAAATAATATCAATCATTGTATACCCGATGTTTTGTTGTAAATAAGAAACTTGTCTAATTTTTTAACGAAATATTATCAACTCAATAGCGATGGGTAAAAATAAACTATTTTTAACGTGCTTGTTGGCATGCGCCATGCATGTCCTGTATGCACAGAACGAGTCAGAGCCGAACAACGATTTACCTCGTGCCACCCCAATCGAGGTAGCGCAGGAGGTGATGGGTGGCATCGGAAAAGATGGAGACCGGTATGATTATTACAAAACCCTGTTGCCTGCTTCGGGCTCGGTCGTTGTACACCTCGAAGGGACGCATACCGGCGGGAGCGTGGGATCGGTAGCGCTCTACGCCTACGATAAGAGCGGCAGGCAGATCGGGGTCAATTCCTTGCTCGATGTCGCTGTATCGGAAGGAGAAACGATCCGCGACAGCCTTCATATTACTTCGTTGGCGCTAGATAGTGTCTACTTTCTTGTCTATCAGGGAGGGAACCGTTCTTTTGACTACCGCATACGGTATGAAATGGCCGACGTATACGATGACGATGACGAGCCGAACGGTGGTTTCCAGCAAGCAGCCGACCTGCCCGTGGAACAATCCGTCCAGGGCCTCATCGGTTACCGGGGCGACGGGGTGATCGATCGATACGACTACCTTAAAACCGAACTGCCTCGCGGGGGTACGGTAAAGGTGTACGTGTCGGGCGTGCATACAGGGGGTAGCGACGGTTCGCTCTCATTTTACGCTTACGACAAAAGCCATCGGCAGATAGCAACCAAGGCCGTGCTCGGCGAGGTGGTGGCTGCGGGCGGGGCGATTCGCGATACGATTGAAATTGTCTCCCGTGCCGCGGACAGCATCTATTTTTTGGTCTATCAAGGCGGAAACCGCTCCTTCAGTTATACCATATCATACGAGATGGTAGACGAACACCCCGATGACGAAGAGCCAAACGGCACATTTGATGGAGCGGTCGCCATTGTCGAGAATCAGGTGCGGGTGGGCACGATAGGCTATGTAACCAATGGAAATACGGATCGTTATGATTATTACAGAACCCAACTGCCCGACAACGGCACGGTTTCCGTAAAGCTTGAAGCATTGCATACGGGAGGGAGCAACGGCACGGTGGCCTTATATGTCTATGATAAGAGTGGCCGGCAAATCGGTGTCAAACAGATCGGCGATGGAGGAACCAAGCGGGGCGATAATGTGCAAGGCGTATTGGATATTACCTCCCGATCGCAAGCCAATGAAACGATTTATTTTCTTGTTTACCAGGGAGGTTCCCGTTCGTTTGCTTATCAGTTGAGTTACGAAGTGGGCGATTTGAACGAAGCGGACCCCGAGCCGAACGGTACGTTTTCACAGGCCGGAGGGATCAATGCGGGCGAGTCGTTGGCGGGATTGATCGGCTACGTGGCCAATGGGGTCACAGACCGCTACGACTACTATAAAACCCTGTTGCCTGCATCCGGTACAATAAACGTGTACCTTGCAGGTACGCATACCGGAGGTAGCGCCGGGACCTTCACTTTTTATGCTTACGATAAAAGCGGGCGGCAGATAGCGACGCAACAGGTTGCCGGCGGTAGTGTCAATGAAGGTGACAGCGTGCTCGATACGGTCCAAATCGTATCTCGCGACGCGGACAGCGTCTATTTTTTGATCTACGAAGGCAGCAGCCGGTCGTTCAGCTATGAGCTAAGCTACGAAGTACTCGACCAACACTACCGGGAAGCGGAACCGAATGATGGCTTTCCACAAGCCATCATCGTCAATGAAGGGGACAGCATAAGGGGGCAGATCGGTTACGTGGCCAATGGTGCCACGGATCGAAACGATTACTATAAAACGGGGTTGCCCGATGACGGCACGGTGAAGATTTACATCGAAGGGCTGCATACCGGGGGTAGCGACGGTTCTTTTTCCTTCTATGCGTACGACAAGAGCCGCCGACAGATTGCCACAAAATCGGCGTTGGGGGAGTCCGTGTCAAAGGGAGGGGTTGTACACGATACCATTGAGATTCATTCCCGGGCGGCGGATACCCTTTACTTCCAAGTATATCAGGGGGCCAACCGTTCGTTTGCGTACGAGATGCGGTACGAAGTGGTTGATCGGAGCGCGAATGATTTGGGACCGAACGACGTATTTCAACAGGCGGCGGATCTGCTGGAAAATGAAGCAGCGAATGGCCATATTGGTTACGTTGCCGATGGTGTGACCGATCGGTATGATTACTACCAGACCCCCGTACCCGAAGATGGAACCGTAAAGATTTATTTGGAAGGGCTCCATACCGGTGGTAGTACGGGCTCCTTCACTTTCTACGCCTATGACAAAAGCAACCGCCAACTGGTAACCCGTACGGTAGGGGAAAGCAGTGTAACGCTGGGCGATCAGGTACGCGATACCATCGAGATTTATTCACGTGCCGCAGATACCCTTTATTTTCTTGTATACCAGGGCAGCAATCGTTCATTTGCCTACAAAATACGTTATGAGGTGGTCGATAAGGGTGCGAACGATTGGGAACCGAACAACACGTTCGATGAAGCCACCACGGTAACGGTGGCGGATCGGGTTGAAGGGCATATCGGTTATGTGGCCGACGGTGTGACGGATCGCTACGACTATTACGTGCTCGAAGTGCCTTCCAACGGGAATATCGACTTGTATGTAGCGGGGTTGAATACCGGTGGTGGCGAGGCGGGATTCCATATCTACGCCTATGACAAGCGTCGGCGACAAGTGGCTTCCCAGCGCGTGGGGGATGGAAATGTGGGCAAGGGCGGTATACTGCGCGATACCATCAGCTTGGCCTGTGTGCAAACCGATAGCCTTTATGTATTGGTTTACCAGGGGGGTACGGGGTCGTTCCAATACGACATCGGAATGAAACACATCGACCGGCAACCCCATGCGGCGTTTGAGTTTGAGCGGGTAGGCAACGAAATCGGTTTTAGGGCAGCGGAGGGCAATGCGGACGAGTACCTGTGGGATTTTGGCGATGGAACCACCGCCACAGGTAGGTTCCCCATGAAGGTGTTTGGGTTCGGTAGTTATACCGCCCGGCTGATTGCGGTGAATAGCGTTTGCGGGCTTACAGATACCACCGAATATGCATTCGAATTCAAAGGGGTCGAATATTTCACGCCTACGTCGGTAGGGAAAGGGGGCGATGGGATTATCCAGGTGTTTGGTGGTGGGCTTACCGAGAACACGGTGGTTACCTTGAGCAAAGGCGGCAATACGCTGCAGCCCGACGGTGTATATGCAAGCGCCAAGGGGACAAGTATGACCGCTACGTTCGACCTGCATTTCGCCGAGGAAGGCGAGTATGACGTGACCATCCTAATACCGGGCGAAGAACCGTTGGTCTATCCGAAAGCCTTCACCATAGGCTCGTTTAACTACCCCACCACGTGGTCTGAAGTAACCGGCCCCGACGAGTGGCGCGTTGGCCGCGAAACACGTTTTAACCTGGTGGTAGGCAATAGGGGTAATGTGACCGCCTCGGGCGTCATGGTGGCATTGCTGTGGCCTAAGTCGGTGAGCCTACAGATGGAACACCGGGAAATCAAGCCCGATCCGGATGGCACAACGACCGTTGTGGATGACGATGGTGAAGTACATACCCTATCTAACGAGTATATCAATTACATCTATGAGAATGAAGATACCGCAACGGAAATCGACATGTTTCAAGGCAAGCCTTACAATGGATACATCCGCTTGCTGATGATACCGCATGTGCCGGCTGGCGGAACGTTTGAATTGCCATTTACCGTGCGCGCCACCAGTGCGGCAACCCAAAAGTTCATCACGTTTACCCTGAAGCCGAACTACTTCGGGTCGTGCAACACGCCGAATTATGCCGATTTGAGCAATAACGTGGCCTCGGAAATGATCGATCTGGTGGATATGGCCGCCGACAAAACGAAAAACGTGCCGCTCCAGGCACTTACCAAAACGTTGAAGGTGGGCCAGAAGCACCTGGCGGTTAACGCCAAGTTGGCCGGAGCCAAGTTCTGGGCCTGGTACGATGATTACGAGGTGCCCGCCGAGACGTACTCCGATATCTGGAAAGACCTCGACGCAGCGAATGAGTATGCCATGTGGACTGCTACGGAAGAGCTGGGAAAGATGGCATTAGGCAAAGGCGTTGACAAACTAAAGGCTGACAACGCGGCATGGCGGAAAGAGACCCGGGACTTCATCAATGGCAAGTTCAAGGACCCGAGCCAGCTCACGCCCAAGCAATGGCAGAAATACCAGGACGGATTGAATAGCCTGCTCGAATCTAGTGGCCGCGATGCCCGGCTGGAATTATTGATGGATGTTTTTGATAAAGCAGATAAGTTCAAGACGTTGGAAGATAAGCGGCGGGCGTTCCTTAAAGCGTTGGAAGATTGCCCGGAACTGGCAGAACAAATGGAAGACTTGCTGGATGAGCTTGGCGACGAATTGCTGCCGAAGGATGAGCGTGAAAAAGAGACCAATTCCATTGGTTCGATGGATCCAAATGCCATTTATGGTCCCGCAGGCGTCGGGTCGGCCAGGTATGTAAACAAACTTGACCGCCAATCGTTCCTGATTACGTTCGAGAATGTCGATACCGCTACCGCTGCGGCACAGGTTGTACGCGTGCTGGATACACTCGACCGCGAGGTGTTTGACCTTTCCAGTTTTGAGTTTGGCAATGTCACCATTGGCAACGATACTTACCGGGTGCCGAAAAACAGGAAGGAGTTTGTGCTGGATGTCCCCCCCGCTGCAGCACGGTCGCTGCGTGTGCGGATCAATGCTTCGCTGGACACCGTCAGTGGCGTAATCGAATGGCAATTCTTTTCCGTTGATCCACAGACCGGGGACCTTCCTGTGTTGGATGGCTTCCTGCCGCCGAACGTGAAGTATCCCGAAGGGGAGGGTTCCATATCCTATTCGATCAGCCTTCGTAGCGACATTGGGAATAACGTGCTGGTAAGCAACCGTGCTTCGATCATCTTTGACGACAATGAGCCTATTTTGACTAACCAATGGCAAAATAGGACGGATTTGATGAAACCAGCAAGCCAGGTACACGCGGAGGTCAAGGCCGATTCGGTGATCCATCTTCGCATAAGCGGGAGCGATGATGGGTCGGGCCTCGGATACCATCGCATCTATTATAACGAGAACGAAACAGGTTGGTACCCTTTGACGGGTACTCGGCTGGATACGTTGAGCATTGTAGGGCAACCGGGGGGCACGTACAGCTTCTATGCGGTATCGGGCGATAAGGTGGGGAACTTGGAGGAAAAAGTCCCCGACGCGGAGGCAACCGTTACCATTGCCGGTATGTCCGAACAACCGGAACGGGCGCAGCGACCTTTTGTGTTAGCACCGAACCCGACATCAACAGGCACACCGTCGATAATTTCTGCAAATTATACGGGAAAAGTTACCGTGCGTGTAGCCAACGTGCTTGGACAGGAGGTGGTACGGCCCATCCGTCTGGAAATGAGCGCCGGGATGGGTACCCCTATCGATTTGAGCAGGCTTGGATCTGGTATGTATTTCCTTGTCATACAACAGGAAGACGGAAAGGTGTACCGAGATAAACTGATCATTCATAAACCATAAACAGTTAAACATGAAGAATAGACTATTGCTTTTGGTAGTTGCGGGTATCCTGGCTTGTACATGGGTCCGCGCTCAGCAGGCTGATCAACCGAACACGCTCCATACGTTGGTGCCTTTTTTAACGATTGCACCGGATTCGCGTGCGGGAGGGATGGGCGAAACCGGTGTGGCAACGCGGCCGGATGCCAACGCCATGCACTGGAACCCCGCTAAATATGCCTTTGCCGAAGATGGAGGAGGGGTAAGCCTTTCGTATACGCCTTGGTTACGGCAATATGCAAATGATGTTCACCTCAGTTACTTGGCTGGATATTATACCTTGGACCATAGGCAAAAACTGGCGGCGTCTGTCCGGTATTTCTCATTTGGTAACGTGGATTTCACGGATGCGGGGGGCAACGCCCTTCAACAATACAAACCCCGTGAGTTTGCAGCGGATGTGGCATATGTTCGTAAGTTTCCCGAATATTTTTCGTTGGGCTTAGCGGTTCGGTACATTCGGTCTGACCTTGGCATGGGTGTATACGATGGCGTGAACGTACAGCCCGTCAATGCAGTGGGAGCGGATGCGTCCTTCTATTTCAGCAGTCCGGTTATATGGGGAGGGCGTGATGCTGTGGTGTCAGCGGGAGCCAATCTGTCAAATATTGGCCTGCGAATAACCCATGCCGCCAGCGGGGCATCGTTGCCAACCAATCTCAGGTTAGGGGCTAGCGTCAACTATGAACTCAGTGACCGGGATATGCTTGGATTGGCGATGGATGTGAATAGGTTGATGGCCTGGAATGGGGCGGGCAACGGGTCGGCCTTGTGGCGGGGATTAACCTGGGGTGTCGGTGCGGAATACGGATATAATGACTTATTGCATGGTAGGTTGGGGTATTTTCATGAACACCCCTCGTATGGCAATCGGCGATTTTTCACGGTAGGGGCCGGCGCTGCATACCGCGCCTTTAACTTTGATTTTGCTTATATGGTGCCGGTTTCAAATGAACATCCGCTTGGTAAGTCGTTGCGTTTGTCTGTGGGGTACTATTTTTATTAGAACGCTTCGCTCAGCGAGAGATAGAGCCCGCCCTGTCGCTTTTCGCCAGGTCGCTTTTCACCGATTCCGTATTCAAGGCGGATGCTGCTCTGATGCTCCAGGTCAAAGAAGTAACGGATTCCTCCACCGAAAGAAGGCACGAAGCGGGCATTGGATAGCCCACTGTGGTAGGTGGAGCCGGCGCCTGCGAAGGCTGCCACCCCCAACCGGGGGTGGAAACGGTAACGGAGTTCGCTTTGGGCAGCGATCAGGCTCCGGTCACGGTAGCGGCCGGCGTAGTAACCGCGCATCATCATGTCGCCACCCAGCTCGCGGTAAACATAAAACGGAACCCGGCTACCGAACGATGTTTTGTAGTGGGCGTTCAGCCCCAGCGTGAGTTCGCTGGTGAAGGGGAAGAAACTACGCAGGTCGAGATCGAATAGACTTCCCTGGAAATTGCTGCCACCACCGAATCCCGGCGAATAAGCATATTTGGCCCTTGCATAGTGCCCACGGGTGGTGTATGTATTTCTATTGCGGGTATCATACAGCTGGGAGATGCCAAACATGAGGTGGTATCCGCCATCCTGCCCATAAGGCTGCATACGGTCAAAGATACCGCCGCTTTCCTTATCGGCAAACGTATAGCGTTCAAAGGCCAGGTTGAGCCCCCCGTAATAGTTGGTCGTCAGTTCGCGTTCGCCTTCCAGCCGTACTCGGATTAATTGCATGAGCACGACGTCCTCGTCCTGGGCTGCTGTTTCATTGCCCAGCCCATAAAAGTTAAACGGGAAATTACGGAAGCGTAGTTCATTGATATAATGGTAGCGATTGCCGGTAGTCCAAATATCAGATTCCAATTTGAGGTTCGTTTGCCGTTGGGTGGTGAAAGTGCCAATGAAGGTAAGGTTGGAAGTACGGATGGAAGTATCCGTTTTGTTGAGGTAGAAATTGTAAACGCCGGCCAAGCCAAATTCCAGTCCGGTCTCCTGCGCATACCCCAATGCCGGCAGCACCACGAAGCCCGCGGAACGGGTGGTGTCTTTTTCGGGCGAAGCGAAACGCTTGATCAGCTTATGGTCCCAAATACGCTTCCGCTCCTGTGAACATGCAGGAAAAACGATACCTGAAAGGACGAGGTAGATCAAACAACGTAGTACGACACCCATATATGCGGCGAAGGTACGGATAAGAAGTGGAATGCGGTGCGGCAATAAATGGGGCTTGTCGGCCAATTTTACATTTTTGCAAATAATTTTTGTATTAAACCAAGTTTGTATATCTTTGCAGTCCCTAACGGAAAAGGGTGTTTTTGGCGGGGTGTAGGGGAATCGGGAACGGAGGTTTTCGATGGATTTTTGAGGTTTTGCCTCCTTAGCTCAGCTGGTAGAGCAACTGACTTGTAATCAGTAGGTCGCTGGTTCGATCCCGGCAGGGGGCTCAAAAAAC